>JBLYYS010000222.1:0-7283 GCA_048550235.1 Acidimicrobiia bacterium
CCTTGCTGGCCCATGCTCTGTTCGACGAACCACGAGTGGTTCGGCCAGGTGATACATCCACTCGGTCCATCCGCGAGGCCCATGATGGCCTCACAGGCGGCCTCTACGTCGGCCCATGTGGCCGGAGGCTCCGTGATGCCTGCTGCGTTGAGGATCTCCATGTTGTTGAACATCACCGTGGTGGATGTGTTCCATGGCATCGAGTAGAACGACCCGTCAACTGTGTAGTAGTCGCGGGCTGCTGAGACTACGGAGTCCAGCACCACCGGCTCTCCGAGAATCTCGCTGCGTCCACCGATTGCTTCGGTAACCGACTTGAAAATCGGATTGCCGGAAGCATCCACGGCATCGAGAGCCTGCCTCGTGGCAGCTTCGAAGAAGTGGATCATTCCGGGCGGCTCGCCGCTGTCGACTGCAAGCACCGCCGCGTCAAATGCATCGTTGTAGGACGCGAATGAAGTCACCTTGATGTTGTAATCGGGATGTGCGCCATTGAATGCAGCAGCGGCGTCTTCGGCGAATCCGAGGCGTGCCTCATCAGAGAAGGCCACCCAGAAATCGATATCAATGACTTCGGCAGTTCCGCCTCCATCGTCGCCCCCACCGGCTGCAGCGGTTGTCGTCGTATCTTCATCGCCGCTTCCGCACGCTGCGATGATCATGCTGATCACCACTAGCAAAGCAAAAAGTCGGTACCTCATAGCCCTCCTTGGTTGCTACTCCCGAGCCTCGAGGGTTCGGGTCTTCCCGCACCGAGCTGACCCGGGCGTTTCAATCGCAGCCTAGCCAATCCAACTCGACGCGATTCGGCCAAAGGCGACCCTTCCTATCACCATCAGCCCTGTGGCAAGACGGTGGTTGCTGCGCCCACCGCGTGTACTTCATCGACGAAGAACAACACATCGGCCTGCCGGCGCAGGTTCCCGCTTCCGAGGCCTCCGTTCTGCACGAAGTTCAGATCCTGGTCGAGCCACGCTGCCCGATCATCGTCATCGTTTATCGCCAGCACGAAGACGGAACCAACTCGGGTGAGGACGCTTTCAATACGGTCCGGTTGACGGTCTACCCGGACCAGGGGATCGGCCTCGAGGGCACTCAGGGTCGTCCCGTGGTCGTACAGCATCCAGATGGAGCAGACTTCCTCGCGCAGTGCCACTGCCGAACCGAATGATGGCCGCTCCACTGCCTTCCCTTCGCCGTCGGATCCTCCAGATCGAAGACCCACCCCCTCCTTGCTGAGATGGAAGTTGTGTCCCATGAGAATGACCTTGGAGTCGCCCGGCAGTTGCTCCAACCATCCCGTATCGAGGCGAGCCGAGATGGCAGCCTCTCGATAATCCAGCCCTTCATCCCAGTACTGCCCGAAGGGTTCTCTGAAGGCAAGGTCTCTGAAGTGCAGCGACTCAATGAGGTTGCGAAGTATCTGCCGGGCTGCCGAAAACGACTCTGGGCCGAGCAATCGGTCCAACTCTGTCGAATGACCCTCGAGCTGAACCTCAACCTGCTCGAGCCTGTCGACTTCCTCCGCACGCGACTCTCCGGGCACTCTTGCCAGCTGCTCACTCAGATTCCTCACGAGCGGCTCGTCTGCGTATGAACCCACTACCGCCTCCCAATCGGAATAGCCGCCACCCGGAAAAGGATCGACGTCGAATCCGAACCAGCGCAATCGATCGGGCAGTGCTGTGCTGATCGAGTACAACTCGGTCAGGAAACGGATCTCCTCGTCGACGAACGCCTGGTGGAAGGCCGGATCGGACCAGGCAACGAGCGGACCCGGTGTGTCGTCACGATCGTCACGCATGTCGCCCCGATACCCGTACAAGGCGATTCGATCGAGGTGTGAAGAGTCTCCGGTCTCGAGGTAGTCATCCACTCGCGTTCCGTCGGACAGACCCATTTCCATCCCGATGTATCGGTAGCCGCGCTCAACCAGGTATCGGATCATCACCAAGCGGTAGTCGTACTTCTCGATCACGTAGTGATCAGGCTCTCCGAGGAACACGACCCTGGCGCCGTCTACCAATTGGTCCAGATCGGAGAGATCTCGCGCAGCGGTCTCATTCCAGGCGATCGGGTCGAGGACGATCGCGGCCTCGGCAGCCCAATCGACAAAAGTCGATTCACTGACCTCGGGTGGACTGCATCCCTGCATCCCCACCAAACCGAGGATCACCAGCACTACGGCAGATCGCATATCTCCCCCAACAGACAACCGGGCCTCCAACACTGTGGGCGCAATGTCGGGTTGCGACCAGAGGAAAAAGGCAGGTCCTGGCCGTTTGCCCCAGGCAAGTCGCAAGGGTCGTTTGACCCTGGTTGCCGGCCTGAGGCCGGACAACACTGGTGACGGGAGGCGCCTCGACCGCATCGGGGATGCGGGAGGCAACTATGAGACTGCGGGTATGGGGAACCCTTCTCCTCGCCTTGTTGCTGGTCGGGTCGATTGGCCCGGTGGCGGCCCAAGAGGCTCCATCGAGTGCGGATCTGGGCGAGGCAATCTTCTTCGACGAAGCACTGTCGTTGAACGGCAATCAATCGTGCGCGAGCTGTCACGATCCCGATTGGGGCTGGACGGGGCCCGACGCTGCCATCAACAACGGAGGCGGCGTCTACGAGGGATCAATCGTCGGTAGGTTCGGAGACCGGAAACCCCCGAGTTCGGCCTATGCGACGGTGAGCCCGATCTTCCACGTGGACAAGAAAGGCACCTTCGTCGGCGGCAACTTCTGGGACGGCAGGGCGACCGGGGAGGTCCTCGGCAATCCGGCCGCCGATCAGGCACAGGGTCCGTTCCTGAACCCGGCAGAGCAGGCACTGCCCGACTCGGCCTGTGTCGTCTGGAAGGTCTGCAGCGGTTCGTATGCCGACATGTTCAATGCGGTTTGGGGCAACGAGGCGTGTGCCATCACCTGGCCCGTGGGCATTGCCGCCATGTGCACTACCGAAGGGACCACCGTAGGCCTCTCTGACGCCGACCGCGTGCTTTCGAACGCAGCGTACAACCAGATCGCCCTTTCGATTGCTGCTTTCGAGGACACGACGAACACGTTCAGTTCCGGGTTCGATACCGGAAAGCTCACCAAAGAGGAGAAGAAGGGCCTGGCGCTGTTCAAAGGTAAGGCCGGCTGCAAGGCCTGCCATCCGGCGAACGGTCCCGAACCACTGTTCACCGACTTCACCTACGACAACCTGGGTATCCCCGTCAATCCTGCGAACCCTGCCTTCGTGGCGAACGCTGGCTTCCGGGATGCGGGCCTCGGTGGATTCCTCATGAACAGTGGATACGAGGAAGAGGTGTACGAGGATGAGTGGGGCAAGGTCAGAGTGCCGACGCTTCGGAACGTCGACTCGCGCCCGGCCGGAGGCGGCCTCAAAGCCTTCGGACACAACGGCTACTTCAAGTCACTCGAAGGTATCGTCCACTTCTACAACACGCGTGACGTGAAGGACACCTGTCCCGACCTCTACACCGAGGCCGAGGCGCTCGCTGCCAACTGCTGGCCTGAGCCGGAAGTGGCAGACAACGTCAACGCCGACGAACTGGGCGACCTCGGACTCACGGCGGCGGAGGAAGCCGCCATCGTCGCCTTCCTCCGCACGCTGTCAGACCAGTAGCACACGAGAACTCGATCGGTGGTGGCTAGGGCGGGCCACCACCGATCCCATCTCGATCCGCCCCGACGCGCCATACTCATGGCGTGGACGCAACAATCCTGCTCGTCGAGGACGACTCCTCGATCCGCGAGATCACCAAGCTGGGCCTCGAGGACGCCGGCTTCGCGGTCAGGACCGCCGGCGACGGAGACGAAGGGCTGGCACGGTTCCGTCGAGAACAACCCGACCTCGTGGTCCTCGACGTGATGCTCCCCAAGCGCGACGGCCTCGAGGTATGCCGCTCGATCCGAGCTGAGTCGTCCGTGCCGGTCGTGATGCTGACTGCCCGCAGTGATGCCATCGATATCGTGGTCGGCCTCGAATCGGGTGCCGACGATTACGTGACCAAACCCTTCGAGATGCCGGTGCTGGTGGCGCGGATCAGGGCCGCCCTCAGGAGAGCGCAAAGCCTCGAGCCCTCAGAAACACTCACGCTCGGTTCGCTCAGGATCGATGTTCTGGGGCACCGGGTGACCCTGAATGACGAGGAGATCGCGCTCACACCCACGGAGTTTCGACTTCTCCTCGAACTCGCACGTCGACCCGGACAGGTCTTCACTCGCGAGGTTCTGCTCGATCGAGTGTGGGGTTACTCGTACCTGGGGGATTCCCGGTTGGTCGACGTTGCCATTCAGCGGCTCAGATCAAAGATCACTCCAGACCTGATCGAGACAGTGCGGGGTGTCGGATACAGGGCAGGAAGCTGAGGTGTTCAGGACCTTTCGAGCGCGGCTGATCATCACGGTCATCGCCTTGATCGGATTGACGGCCGGAGCCGTCGCCGTCGTCTCATATGTACTGGTCCGCAACTCACTGCGGAACCAGCTGATCGATGACGCTGTCGCCAGAGCCGAATTCAACGTGACGGTTCTCGCCACCTCCGACCAGCTCGCGGCCGATGCCGGCAAGGCAGACTTCGAGACCAGTGGCCTTTCGGACCGATTCCTTCTGCGCGGCAGTGGCGGGGTCTACGTCGAGTTCCCGGCCGATGAGCCTTTCGCCTCCTCGTTGAGCTTGCTGTCGGCCGGGGATCTGATCTCGGCCGAATTGCGAGAAATCATTGGAAACGGTTCATTCGGATATGAGTTCGTGACCGTCGATCAAACTCCATCCCTAGTCGTCGGCGGCCGCCGACCACCGACCGGCCCCGACTTCTACTTCTTCTACCCGGCGGACGAGGTGGATCGCACGCTCGATCAGCTCGCCCGGGTGCTGATCGGCGCCGGTATCGGCATCGTGTTGATCGGAGCTCTTGGCGCCGGTGTCATCTCCCGCCGGGTGCTTCGTCCGGTGGCTGTCGCCGGGGATGCGGCCGGTGCGATGGCCGATGGTGACCTGAGCGTCCGGCTCCCTTCCGAGACGACGGATGAGCTGGGAAGGCTGGCGGCCGCCTTCAACCGAATGGCCGCCTCACTCGAACACCAGATAGACGCGTTGGTGACGGCACACGATCGCGAGCGGCGCTTCGTAGCCGACGTTTCTCACGAACTCCGGACTCCGTTGACGGCCCTAGTCAACGAAGCGGCAATGTTGGAAGACCACCTCGATGCACTCCCCTCCACTGAACGTAGGGTCGGAGAGATGCTCGTTGCCGACGTTGCGCGTCTGCGGACCCTGGTGGAAGACCTATTAGAGGTCTCCCGGCTCGACTCGTCCACGATCGACCTGAGCATCGGACCTATCGATGTCGAGCCGTTCCTCGCCGCCGTCATCGCTGATCGACTGCCGGACGCCACGCTCGAAGTACGCGGGGGTATTGGTTCGCCGACCACAGACCGGCGGTCCCTCGAACGAATAGTCGGCAACTTGCTGGACAACGCCCGTCACCACGCTCCCGGCTCCAGGGTCGAGGTGACTGCGACGGTCGAAGACGGATTGCTCTCGATCGAGGTCACCGACGACGGACCGGGTGTGCCGGAGCAAGACCTCCCCTTGATCTTCGATCGCTTCTACAAGCTCGACTCCGCCCGCCGGGGCGGGTCCGGCCTCGGCCTCGCCATCGCTCGTCAACACGCTCGCCGCCTCGGTGGCGACCTCAGCGTTCGGAGAGTCCAACCGACAGGTCTGGCATTCAAGCTGCAGGTGCCTGTGACCGAACCGTTACATTCCGGTGACCTGGCTGAGACCTCCCCGATGCATCCTGATACTGAAACACAGCGCCCGCCCAGGAGCACATGATGAAACGGATCATCCTCGCAATATCGATTCTGGCTCTGCTCGCAGCTGCCTGCGGAGCGGGCAACGTTGGGGATGCCGGGCCCATACCGACCCAGCCGGCGGATGATTCCCCTGCGACAACCACCACATTGCCGAATGACGGTCCCACCGTCCCAACCACCCAACCTTCAGACGACACGGGTGGGGCTGATCAACTCTTCGTCGAGTTGTTCTTCGTCAAGGAAGGTCTGTCTGCGAAGTCGGTCATCCGGGCGGTCGATACGCCCGACGTCGCCGCCAACGCCATCCGAGCCCTGATTGCAGGTCCGACCCCGTCGGAGCAGGACACCGAACTCTCAACTGCCATCCCTGCCGACACCCTCCTACTCGGGCTGACGATCAGCGATGGCCTGGCAACCATTGATCTCTCGCGTGAGTTCGAGGTCGGCGGCGGGTCATTCAACATCTTGAGCCGCCTGGCACAGGTCGTCTACACCCTCACCCAGTTCGAAACGATCGATGAGGTGGTCTTCCATCTCGATGGTGAGCCGGTAACCGTGTTCTCCGGCGAAGGCGTTCTGCTGGAGGATCCGGTCGACCGGGGCGACTACGAAACGATCCTCCCGATCGAACCCGGCATCGATCCCACCGCTTCGGCTCCGTGGACGCAGAACGACATGCCCGACTACTCGAGTGCCGACCCCGAGATGCTGTCACGCGTGGCGCTGGTCCCCACCGATGATGTTCTCAACGTCCGGCAAGATCCCACCCACCTCTCCCCCATCGTCGGAATGCTCCTCCCGGGTGTGATCGTCGAACGCCTCGGCCCGGAAGAGATAGTCGGTTCTTCGGTCTGGGCCCAGATTGAGACCCCCTTCGGTGGCTTCTGGGTGAACGACCGGTTCCTGGCCGCGCACGTCACAGCCGGGCAGTTTGAGAACGACACGAAAGTCGAACAGTTGCTTGATGACTTCGCCGACATAATCGCCAATGACGGCGACCTCCGAGCCGTGACCTCCCGACGCGGTCTGTATGTTTCGCACCATGCGGCCCCGGTGCGTTGGCCGTCCGATGAACTCGGCACGATCCTCACAGACCCGACCACCTATCAGTGGCCCTCGAACGCCATCGGAGAAGACGATCCCGAGTTCGACCAGATCCCTGCACGAACCTTTGCCGCGGCAGTGGCCGATAGCTTCCTCTCTGCCTACGACGATCCCGACACGATCACGACGGTGAACGATCCGATCGAGGCCGGCAACGGCCGGTTGCCTGCATACGCCATCCCGTTCGAGTTCCAGTCGTTCAACTACATCGGCGTCCACGATTCCGGGGACAACCCGGACTACGGGGGAATCGACTGGGTCACCTGGTACATCTCCATCGACTATGAGGAAGGCGAACCGGTGATCGTCGGCATGACCCTCGACATGTGGTCGCCGTAGGCCCTCGAAGTCTGGCGGTCAACG
>JBLYYS010000223.1:0-6093 GCA_048550235.1 Acidimicrobiia bacterium
GGAACGCCCAGCTCAGAGAAGGTCGCCGTCGTTGTCAGGTGTTCTTGTTCGGAAGTCAAGGGATGCGGTGCTCCTACAGAGTGGGCTCGATCCGTTCGGGAGAGCCGTCGACGCCTCGCGCCGGCAAGGGGTACCTTAGTGGTCCGGTTCTCTGGTAGCGCCGTGCCTCGGCGAGAATGGTGGTTGGACGGGCCAATTCATGATGGATGCACACGAACTCGACATGGAATTCTATATGGAGCGCCGCCGGCGTACCCGGCGGTTGCGGTTCATTGCGGCCATCGTGGCGATTGCTCTTGTTGCGCTCACGGTGTTGAGCTCGACGTTCAACGTCATCGACATGCCATCAACTCCAACCCCGGACACCGAACCCGTTTACCTAGCCCAAGCCGCTTAGCCAGGTCACCTATTCTTCCCGGGTGCTGCCCCCAACAGATCTGCCTATTGAAGAAGCCGTTCCGGCTGTCCGGACTGCCTTGCGCGACGAGGGGCATGCCGTACTGGTTGCACCACCCGGGTCCGGCAAGACGACCATCGCGCCGCTGCGGCTTCTCGATGAGCCATGGCTTGGTGGGCGCAGGATCACAGTTCTGGAACCGCGGCGATTGGCGACGAGAGCCGCGGCGCGGCGAATGGCCTTCCTTCTTGGCGAGGAAGCCGGAGAGACAGTCGGCTATGTGACCAGGACAGATCGTCGGGTGAGTTCCCGCACTCGCATCGAGGTTGTGACCGAAGGAGTGTTGACCCGGCGCCTCCAAAGCGATCCGGAATTGCCGGGGGTAGGGCTGGTCGTCTTCGACGAGTTTCACGAGCGGAATCTTCAAACTGATCTCGGGTTGGCCCTGGCCATGGACGCCCGACAGATGCTTCGACCCGATCTGCGCATACTCGTGATGTCGGCGACGATCGACCCTGCTCCCATCGCCCTACTTCTGGGTGACTCCCATCCTGCTCCTGTGATCACCAGTGAGGCGAGGACGTTTCCTATCGACATTCGATGGGAGCCCCGTCCCCGTCAGACCTGGCTCGAGCCCCATGTCGCCGCAGTGATCGGGCAGGCCCTACGAGCTGACGAAGGTGATCTGCTCGTCTTCTTGCCGGGTATCGGTGAGATCAACCGTGTTCGGAGAGCTCTCCTCGACCAGGGTGTCGATGCGGAAGTGCATCGGCTGCATGGCTCGCTTTCGATCGAGGAACAGGATGCCGCCCTCCTTCCTGCTCTGGGTCGCAAGATTGTGCTGGCGACCGATATCGCCGAAACGAGCCTGACGGTCGAGGGGGTGAGGATTGTCGTGGATTCCGGCTCGGCCCGCGCTCCGCGATTTGACGCTAGAACCGGTATGACCCGTTTGAAGACCATTCCGATCTCAAAGGCATCTGCTGATCAGAGATCAGGTAGGGCAGGGCGTACCGAGCCGGGCGTTGCCTATCGTTTGTGGTCGAAGGTTGAGCACAGCCCTCGCAAGCGACACATCGAACCGGCGCTCACTCAAGTCGACCTGGCCGGCTTCGCTTTGGAGCTGGCTGCATGGGGAGCGAGTGATCCGACGGAGCTGCGATTCCTCGACCAACCGCCGAAGAGATCCTTTGCTGAGGCCCGGCGGTTGCTCGAACTGTTGGGTGCTCTGGAGGCCGGGCGGTTGACGGATGTTGGACGCCTGATGGTGAACCTTCCCCTACATCCCCGCCTGGCCCGAATGGTCGTCGATGCCGGGGTCGACCAGTGGCTTGCCTGCGTTCTGGCTGCCCTGATAGACGATCGGGACATGCTGCGCGGCCGTCCCGACGAGATTCCGGCCGACATCGCAACCAGGCTTGCCCTGATCGCCGACCCCGCTTCACGGCACGAGGCGCTCGACCGGAGGGTGCGTGATCGTATCTCCCGCAACGCCGACGATCTCAGCCGTCGTGCAGGAGCCACCAGAGGACCTCTCGATATCGACAGCAGTGGGCGAATACTCGCCCTGGCCTTTCCGGACCGACTTGCGGTGCAAAGGGGTTCGGCCGGACGTTTTCAGCTGAGAACCGGGACCTCCGCATGGGTAGCTGCGTCAGACCCGATCGCTGGTGAGCGCTTCGTGGTTGTTGCCGATCTGGACGGTAAGCGAAAGGATGCGCGTATTCGATTGGCTGCCGCTCTCGACGCCGATGAGGTGTCCACCGTCTTCGCACATGAGGTTGAGAGCCGGGTCACGCTCGAGTGGGTCGACGATCGCCTGGTCGAAAGGAGAGTCGTCAGACTGGGTGGGATGGTGCTCGACGAGCGGGAGCAGCGCGCGCAGCCGGGGCCTGACGCTACGGCCGCGGTTGTCGCTCGTCTTCGGGATCGGAAACTCGCCGACTTGCCCTGGACCGACGCCGCCAACGGCTTGCGCGATCGGGTCGCCTTTTTGCGTGCTTCGAGGAATGAGGAGTGGCCCGACTGGTCGACGCCTGCGCTGGTTGCGTCGGTCGAGGAGTGGTTGGTTCCCTATCTCGGACTGCCAACCGGTTTCGATCGGTTCTACCGATTGGACCTTGCGTCGATCCTGAGGGGCAGTCTCGGGCATGCTTTGGCTGCCAAGCTCGACGCGTTGGCCCCGAAGGAGATCCAGGTGCCGAGCGGCAGGAGGATACGTCTCGACTATTCGGAGGGGACTCCGTCAATATCGGTGAAAGTCCAGGAGATGTACGGGACCGACGCCACGCCGGAGGTTGCCGGTCAACCGATAGTGCTCCATCTGTTGTCTCCGGCCAATAGGCCGGTTCAGGTCACACAGGATCTCGGCGGGTTCTGGCGGGGTTCATGGTCCGAAGTGCGAAAAGAGATGGCAGGGCGGTACCCGAAACATGAGTGGCCCGAGGATCCGGCCATAGCGAAGCCGCGAAGATAGCGCTATCGGGTGAGCCTCGCCGTCAGGAAATCACCATCATGAGGGCACTGAGCACGAGCAGAATCACGCCTGCAACCAGTGTGTTCGTCGAAGTCATACTGGCGGGAAGTCGGGCTGCGACGATCGAGTCTGTACCGACGACCACCGCCAGCAACAGGGCGACCATGCCGGTGAGCATCAGAATCGCAGTGAGTATCCCTGGAGCGAAAATGCCAAGGGCGATAGCCGCCAGGACGATGGCACCGCCAACCTTCCAGGAGAGGGGAAGAGCGGCAAAAAGCGAGACGCTCTGAGGGGACTTCGCCTTCTTCGGTTTCTTCTGCTTCCGAGCCCTCTTGGTCGGTTCGGCTACGGCTTCGGCAGGCGGTGGAGGCGGAGTAGAGGCGACCGTCTCGGGTTCGATCAGATAGGACGGAACCGGCTTTGGCTCGGCGGCTGGAGGTTGGGCAGATGGCTCCTCGGTGGGAGCGGACGCCGCCTGATCCTTCTTGGATCGTTTGGCGCGCGGTTCCTTCGGGGGCCGCTCTTTCTTCTTGCGTGAGCGGCGTTCCTTCTTCGGTTGGGCTGGGGCCGGTGAGTCGTCGTTGATGTCCACCAGCCGGGAAAACCCGTCGGGATCGTTGACGCTGATCAGTAACTGTTCGCCTTCTGCGTTGAACACGAAGGCTCCGCTCTTGCGATAGATATCGATCTGCGAGAGGCTCCAGTTGCCGATCTCCTCGGACGCCCCGGCGAGGATGACGAGACGTCCGCCATCGACGCGGATACCCGCAGGCATATTGGTGCTGGCATCCCCAGCTATCTGTAGTGAACCCTCAAATGTTGGCATTGCTCAACTCTCGCCGTTGCCATTTCATAGCGTGAGGAACCCTCGTCCGCCCCGACGGTATCTTAGGCGCTGATCAGCCGACATCCGACACGCCGGGCGCGTGACGGAGATGAGCTCTATCCGAATGGGTCGCCGTCGAAGGCTTCGACCGGTTGCCTCACTACCGGAGCGACGTACTGGTCCTCTGCGGGAGCATGAGCCGGTGAGCGTCGCTTCCAGAGCATGAGACCCAGCACCGCCAGCATTGTCACCACTGCGCCCGCAGCGATCGGGATCATTGGGAGGCCGCCGCCTGGAGCGGACTCGGCGCGAATGACCCGGTCCCCGTCGGCAAGTCCCACGTTCCAAATCAGGGTGCCGTCAGAACGTTTCTGGTCGGCGTTGTGGTCGATGACTTCGCCCGGGAGGCTGACGACGATTTCAGCGTCGAAGAACGTGTCGCCGAGATCCTCGATGGATCCGCCGAAGTCGAAACCTTCAGAACCTTCCAGGCCGGCTTCGAGGGCTTCGCCGTTCATAGATGCTTCGAACCGGAACCCTCCATCCGAGGTCTCTTCGATGGAGAAAGTCTTGAACAGGCCATCTTCTCCGCTGAAGACCGTGGAGGCGAGGGATCTCAGCTCGGCCAGGTCTTTGAAAGCTGTCGTTGCTTCGATCCCGGTGAACTCGCCCTCGGACCACTCTTTGGAGTCCCATCCGTTGGGCAGATCAGACGTCATTCCGCTCAGAGGGTCGCCGTCGGGGGAGAAGGACGACAGCATTTCCATGATCTCGTCATCGAAGCCGAACACGACCGAGGCAGTGCCAGATCCGTCGTTGTTGAGCTCGAATCCCTGGTCGACCTTCACCTTGCAGCCGGTCAGGAGAACGGCAAGGACCAATATCGGTATGAGGCGGCGCATATGAGTTCCTTCGTCTGTTGCCATAAATCTTCGGTTTGGAATCTCACTGCCTTGAGTCGCTTGTGACTGCCCGCCATTGCTCCCCTACTGTTGATGGGATGAATGAGCCTGCTGATTTCGACACCACTCGGGCAACTATTGCGGCCAGAGACCTAACGGTCACTGCCTCGGGTTATCTGACTACCGATGTGGCGATGCAGCTTCCTTTCGAAGCCCTCGTCCCTTTCAAGTCGTTGCTGAGACGGCTCTTTTCAGCCGAACCTTTCACGCCCGAGGATCGGGCGGAGTTATCGCAAGCCGTTTCCCCCCACATCGAGGAGCAATGGTGGGAGCATGATCTCGGGGGAGGCATCACTCTCAGCCACGGCATGACCGGCGGCGACTACGTGATTTGGGTGTCCGGAGGAGGTGACGTCGCTCCCTCGATCTTCGACAGAGTGTTCGATGGTCCTGTTGTTCCGGAGGCGACTCCGCATCCCCGCAAGGTCAAGTTCGATATCGGGGGGATCCCGGCACCAGGCAAGTGGTATCTGCGTCACGACGACGACGCCGATAGTGATCCGCGGGTGGAGCGGTTGTTTGCCGAACCAGACGTTACGGACGTCATGGTCGCCGGCGATTTCGTGACTGTCGGTATCGGGTCGAAGGCTTCCTGGGAGCATCGGCTCGAGCCGTTGCTGGCGTTGGTGACGGAGTTGTTTGAGATGGAGGAGCCTTCGTCTGCTCGCCCCACCCGGACGAGGGACGAGCTGCTCGAGGAAGCCGGAAGCCTGTCAGGAGATCGTCCTGAGGCGCTACATCTCTTGGATCCAGACGCGGACGGTGACAGGCAACGATTGCTCGAATCGGTTGAGTCCGGAGACCCAAAGGTCAGAAGAGTTGCGCTTGCCATCTTGATCGAGTCCCGCGACACAACCGTGAGGCGCGTTGCGGTGCGAAGGGGAGCGAACGACACTTCCCGATCCGTCCGGCGAGCGACCATCGATGCGGCAGCCGATTCTGGCAGCGAGCATTTCCGGGCGGCATTCGAGCAGGCATTGCAGGATGAGGACGGGTGGATTCGTTGGAAGGCCGTTCGATCTCTCGGGGAACTAGGCCTGGGCAGCAGCAGGTTGGCAGTCGATAGTGTGAAGGACGATTCCGATTTCCAGGTGCGGTTTGAAGCGGCGCGCGTCCTGAAAGCGGAGTGAAGAGAACCCAGGGAGGGTGCCCTGGGCTCTCAGTTGGCGGGTCCCGGTTGGGGGCTGAAGGGGGGTTCAGTGTGGACCGGTTGCCACCTTGGGGTTGGTAGGTGCAGGTTCACACGAAAGCCGAGTCGACGCGTAGGGCCTCTGGTCACCCCGGTAGGGTCCTTGGGCTTGTGCACGAAATCGAATCTTTCGACCGGTTAGTAAGTCGCTTACACCTGTCCGATCGGTAGGCTGCCGCCGATGCTGAGGTCATTGGTACTGGGGACCGTTCTACTGGTCGGTGGTTGTTCATCCGGAAC
>JBLYYS010000224.1:0-3221 GCA_048550235.1 Acidimicrobiia bacterium
GCAACGAAGTCGACGCGGACCGGATCGAATTCGGGCAGGTCGGCCACCTGCTCGATCGACATCGGCGCCAGGGACGGTCCGGGCGTGAACTCAACTTCGATACCCATGGCTTCGAGCGGCGTCATGATGTCCGAGAAGATGATTGCCGCATCCAGTCCGAAACGACGGATCGGTTGCAGCGTGATCTCGGCGGCAACGTCGGGAGAATGCACGGCGTCCTGGAAGGAGTGCTTGGCACGCAGATCGAGGTATTCGGGGAGGTAGCGGCCGGCTTGCCGCATGAACCAGATAGGTGGCCTGTCGAGCGCCTCCATGTGCAGAGCTTGCAGCAGCTTCATCGGGCGGCCTCCGCGATCGAAGCTTCGAGGATCGTCAGGGCCTCGTCGAGAGTGTTGTCCAGGTGGGACTCCATCAGGAACCAGGCTTCGAACGGCGACGGGGGGAGAAGGACGCCGTTACGCAGGGCCGCGTGGAAGAAGCGATTGAATAGGTCCGTGTCCAGACCCGAGACGTCTTCCCAGGTCGTCGCGCGTTCGATTCCGAGGAACACTCCGACCATGCCCCCGACGGCTTGGACGACGCCCGGCAGGCCGGCCTTGTCGAGAGCGGCACCGAGGCGGTATTCGATCAGCCGGCCGGCGTCCTCGAAGCGGTCGTAGAGGTCGTCGTTGGCCTGGATCCAGCGGAGAGTGGCGAGGCCGGCAGAAGTCGCCAGTGGGTTGCCTGCCAGTGTGCCGGCTTGATAGACGGGACCGTCCGGGGCGATCATTCGCATCAGATCAGCGCGCCCGCCGTAGGCAGCGGCGGGTGTGCCACCTGCCATCACCTTGCCCATTGTGGTGAGGTCGGGAGTAATGCCGTACCGACCCTGCGCCGACTCGGGCCCAACGCGGAATCCGGTCATCACCTCGTCGAATATCAGTAGCGCCTCGTGCTGGTCGCACATCGACCGCAGCCCTGCGAGGAAGTCGTCACCCGGCGGAATGCAGCCCATGTTGCCGGCCACCGGTTCAACGATGACCGCGGCGATGTCGCCCGCCTCGAAGTGGGCGGCCACCGATTCGAGGTCGTTGTATTCGGCTACCCGGGTGTCGCTGACGGTCTTGTCGGGAACGCCGGGACTCGACGGGGTGCCGAAGGTGGCGAGGCCGCTACCGGCCTGAACGAGGAAGGGATCGGCGTGTCCGTGGTAGCACCCGGCGAACTTGATGACCCCATTGCGTCCGGTGGCGGCGCGCGCCAGGCGAATGGCTGATGCGGTGGCTTCAGTGCCGCTGTTGACCATTCGCACCACCTCGACCGAAGGAACCATCTCCACGATCACCTCGGCGAGTTCGACCTCCGCCGTGGTCGGGATGCCAAACGAGGTACCCAGGGAGGTGGCTTCGCCGAGGGCCTCCACAACCACCGGATGGGCGTGCCCATGGATCAGCGCTCCCCATGAGGCGATGAAATCGATCAGCTCACGTCCGTCGATGGTGGTGATGCGGGCGCCCGACGCTGAGGCCGCGAAGGGAGGGTCGCCTCCCACTGCCTTGAAGGCGCGGACGGGAGAGTTGACCCCGCCGGGTATGACTGCTGTTGCTCTTTCGAACCAATCCATCAGATTTCCTGCAGTGCCCTGGCGGCGTCGATCGCGAAGTAGGTCAGCACGATGTCGGCTCCCGACCGGACGATGCCCGTCAACGATTCCAACATCACCCGCTGGCGATCGATCCAACCGGCGGCAGCCGCGGCTTCGACCATCGCGAACTCACCGGACACCTGGTAGGCCGCCAGGGGTAGGTGGGTTCGATCGCGTAGATCTCGGATGATGTCCTGATAGGGCCCGGCGGGTTTGACCATCAGCATGTCGGCGCCCTCGGCCTCATCGAGTGCGGCCTCGCGCCGGGCCTCGCGGGCGTTGGCGGGGTCCATTTGATAGGAGCGCCGGTCACCAAAGGCGGGGGCAGATTCGGCGGCATCGCGGAACGGGCCGTAGAACGCCGAGGCGTACTTCACGGCGTACGAACAGATGGCGATGTCGGAATGGCCGGCGGTGTCGAGGCCCGACCGGATGGCTGCCACCCGTCCATCCATCATGTCCGAAGGTGCGACAACGTCTGCTCCGGCGTCGACATACACCTGGGCTGCTTTTGCGAGTAGCGGGAGCGTGGCGTCGTTGTCGACGACGTCTCCATCGAGCGGGCCGCAGTGGCCGTGACTGGTGTACTCGCACAGGCAAACGTCGGCCCAGCGGGTGAGGTTCGGTGCTGCTGCGGCGACTGCCGCGATCGCCTGCGGTACAGGTCCGGCTGGATCCCAACCCGGTGAGCCGATCTCATCCTTTGTTTCAGGGATCCCGAAGAAGATCATTCCGCCGACGCCGGCCGCTTCGGCTTCCTTGGCCAGGGCGGCGATTCCATCTACCGACATCTGGGAATGGCCCGGCATGGAGGAGATCGGATTCACCACGTCGGCTCCGGGGACGACAAACACGGGGAGAACGAACTGGGCCGGGTCGAGACGGGTCTCGGTGACCATGCGACGAATCGATTCGGTGCGCCGAAGTCTGCGCGGTCGAATCGTTGGGTATTCACTCATGCGGTTACTCCCAGGAAATCGGCAACGGCTTGCGCGAGGGCTTGAAAGGTGGGGGAGGGGGCGAGGACGTCGACTTTCGAATCCAGTTCCTCGATCGCCCGACGGGTGGTGTTCCCGATCACGGCGACGGGTGTTGCGTCCAACGACCGGGTCATGGTCCATCCCTTGACCGCCGACGGGGAGGCGAACGTGGCGATGTCAACTTCGTCGTCGGCTGGGGGTCTCGGGACTGCGGTGTAGATGGTGGGTGCTGCGAACACGGAGGCACGGGCGGCGATACGCTCGAGGGGTGCCGGATCGGCGCCGTTGGCGTGTGGCCAGATGACGGTCTTGCCTGCGACGCTCCCGACGATGAGGTCGGCCAGGTCCATGGCTCCTTCCATTCCGGTGAAGGCAACCTTGCCGCCCCGGTCCCCTATTTGGCGGGCGGTGGCCCGGCCGACGGCGGCAAATGCGCACTCTGGCAGATCCCGGTCGGGCCACAGTATGTCGAGGGTTCGGCGGGAGCTGACCACGATGAGATCGGCTTGGAGGGCGCTGGTGCGGACTGCCTCGAGCAGGTCGTCGTAAACCGGTTCGATCTCGATACATGGAAGCTCGACCGGCTGCATTCCGGCCATCGTGAATGGGATTGCGGC
>JBLYYS010000225.1:0-3775 GCA_048550235.1 Acidimicrobiia bacterium
CCGGTGGTCGGCTCGTCCAGGAACAGAACCTCAGGCCGGCCCACAAGAGATGCTGCCAGGTCGAGTCGCCTTCGCATTCCTCCCGAGTAGGTACGGACGGGTCGATCGGCCGCATCGGAAAGGTGGATCCGTTCGAGGATGTCGTCGGCCCGATGCTTGGCGTCCGAGCCCGACAAGTTGTAGAGCCGACCAACCATCTCGACATTCTCTCGCCCGGTGAGATAGTCATCGACGGCCGCGAACTGGCCGGCCAACCCGATGCGAGTACGGGCCGAGGTGGGATCGGCGGCAACGTCGACACCGGCGACTTCGGCATAGCCCGAGTCTGCCCGCAGCAGGGTGGTGAGCACCCGGATGAGGGTCGTTTTGCCGGCGCCGTTCGGACCGAGGAGGCCGTATACGATTCCCGGCTCGAACTCCAGGCTGACTCCGTCGAGCGCGACGACATTCGCTTTTGGAAATGTCTTCACGATGTTCTCGACGCGAACGATCGGATTGGTCACGCGGTCACCCCTTGAACGAAATGCGGTAGCGGGAGGCTAGAGGATCGCCGAAGCTATGACCATGAGCGTCGCTGGAAGCGCGGGCCGCGCGGGCCTTTCGGCCCTGCAATCGAGCGCCTTCGACTGGAACAATGACCTGCGGAGGGACCTCGGTGGACAACACGCGAGAAAAGGCGAGGAACATGGACGACGTTCGAATCATCCTGTCGGGTCTGTGGGTTGCAACCATGCTGACCTACTTGCTGGGAGACGTGCTCCGGATCTTCGCCGGCGACTTCACTGCCGGTGAGATCGACGGTGAAAAGGCCTCACAATGGATGTGGGTTCTGGCCGCAGTGATGATGTTGATCCCGATCGTGATGCTCGTGTTGTCACTGACCGTGCCCTACCCCGCCATCCGCTGGACGAGCATCATCGCCGCCGGTTTCCTCGTGTTGTTCAATGTCGCCGGTCTGCCGTATCCGGGCGTCTACGACAACTTCCTGATCGGCGTGGGATTCGTCTTCAACGCGGCGGTGATCTGGTACGCCTGGACCTGGTGACGGATCCGCCGAGAGAAAACCCGGACCGGTCCCGCCACTAGCCTCCCGACGATGATCCACCCACCGCTCCCTTCCTCGATCAAGGTGCTCCCAGGAACCGATGTCGAAGGCGAATGGACCCGGTTCGCCCCCTTCGAGGCCATGCATCATCTCCACAAGATATGCAATCCGATGACCCACACCTCACTCAACGAAGTACTGAGTTACCTGGCTCCAGAGGATGGAGACCGGATGATCGATATCGCCTGCGGTCACGGCGAACTGCTGATCCGGAGCGCCGAGCTAGCGAGAATCGATGGGGTTGGTTTGGACCTGTCCCCGTGGGTTCTCGCCCGAGCTCTCGACCGGTCACGGGACCGTGATCTACTCGGCGCGGTGGAATGGTGGCTCGGTGACGGGTCGAAGATCGACAAGGCAGAGGAGTGGGATGTAGCTGCCTGTCTCGGAGCATCGTGGATCTGGCACGGCTTCAGGGGAACTCTGGCAGCGCTCGTCTCACGCACCAGACCCGGCGGCAGAATCGCCATCGGCGACCTACGTACGAAGACAGGGGTGGACCCGTCCGTAATCGCCGAAGCGATTGGCCCCGACACCTCGATGACGACAGAGAAAGATCAGGTCGATGCTCTGCGTTCGGCAGGCCTTGAACCCGTCCATTGCTATGTGAGTCCAGAGGATGCATGGGCCGGCTACCACGCGCTGGTGATCGAATCGGCGGACACCTACGCCGGCCCCGAACCAGCAGTTGATGCCCGTGCGATGGCACGTGAGTGGCAGCGCGAGTTCGAAAAGGACCGGAAGATCCTCGAATGGACGGTTTGGATCGCGAGGAAGCCGGGCCACCCGGCGTCACCATGACCGGGTAGCCGGCTCCTCATTCACCCAGCGTCAAGGAACGTCAGTGACGACCACGTCCTGATTCGCCTCTAGTTCCGCTGGGTTGACCTTGTCTTCTGTCAGGAATATCGCCGCGTTGCCGTGACAGGCATCACACGACGAATTCTGCGGGGTGGAGAGTTGGATATTGTGCGGCGTTGCATACGTCCACGTCGGCCGAGCGTCGAAGTTCGGCAAGAGATCCTCGCCGTAGTACTCGAAGCTCTCCGGATCGATCGGCACGTGCCGGACCGGCACCCAACTCCATGGACGATCGTCCGTCATCTCGACGTTGTTGCCGATGTAGAAGAGCATCTGCGACTCATCTGTCTGGAAGTAGGGCACACCGTCATCCGACTTCTGGACGTGACAGCTGTAGCAGTTCTTGTAGGCGACCGAATGGCAGACTTGACAAGAAACCGACTCCAGATGCCACGAAGTGTGCTGATCGTTGGCGCCTTCGAGGCCGGGGTGACAATCAGTGCACGCCGGATCCTGAGCTCCGTCGTAGCGATGATCCTGTTCCGGTCCCACGCCATGCATATCGTCATTGGTATGGCAGGTGAAACAAGCCATACCGCCCGGGTTGTAGTGAACGTCGGCCGGATATGTTCCTCCGTCGGCCATCTCGTTCTTGCCCTTGTATTCGTTGTCGATGCGACTCCCGTGACACCCGGTACAGGTGAGGTTCATTGGCGGAGTCTCTTTGAAGGTGTGTCCCGCTAGCAGGCCACCGCCGGCACTCGTCGGTCGGCTCACGTGACATTGACCGCACGAGGCGTGACACGACGCACAGTGGTTCCCATAGGCCTCGGTGAGCCCTGGTGAGAGCTCATCGGTTCCGCTGCGTTCCAACAGGACCGTCGTATAGCCAACCAAGGTGTTGTGCAGGCTGCCTGCATGGTCCGTGGTCGTTTGCTCGTGACACTCCGCACAGGTGGTGGCCGGATCAGGATCCACGGCAACGCCCGTGTGGGCTTCTTCCATATCTGTCGAGCCGGCCACGCCGCCATGGCAGTTCACACAACCCACTTGGCCGTGGGTGCTGGTTGGGAATTCCTCATCGCTGACAAACACTTGCTCCCATGCCTCCAACTGAGGCACAGAGCCGCCTCAGCCCTCACCTGAGCTGAGCGATTCGGCATCTTCGGGTTCAACCGCAAGTGCCAGCAACGCCTCCTGATCGGTGTGGCAGTCGATGCAGGCCGCGTCCGGATCCATTGCTTCGGTAGTGGTAGTTGGAGCCACTGCCGGCGTAGTCGTGGTCTGTTGCATGGTGGTGGTCGTCGCGAGTGCGACCGCGGTTGTATCCGACGAGTCGCCCTCATCACTGGAGCAACCTGCGATCAGCGCTCCAAGCATCAATGCCGTCGCCAACACCAGGGTTCTTGGTCTCATGTTGAGCTCCTGGTGGGGGGCGCCGGCTTGTGCCGGTGCCCCCCAAAGAGTTGACGTCAGGGCAGTTCGTTGATCTCCGTCTCGGTGGGATACGCCGGAGCGCCGCTGTAGCGACCGGTGGCGAGAATCTCGTCGTCATCGGTCCAGCCCATCATCCCGAACTTCATGTTGATGGCGTCGTAACCCATCATTGCGAGCGCCGTTGCTGCCGCCTGGCCGGTGTGGCCGGTGTAGCAATAGACGACGATCTGCTCATCGGTGGGCAACATCGCCAGGCTCTCTGGAGCCACGATCGACTTCCATGGGATGTCGTAGGCGCCCTCGACATGACCTAGCGCGTAGGCGTCCGGAGCCCGAACACTGAGGACAAATGGATCGTTGGAGTCATCGCCGTCGGACAGGTTCTCGAACAGAGCATCTGCCGGCATGACCGGAGTCCAATCGGCAAGGAAGGCC
>JBLYYS010000226.1:0-15143 GCA_048550235.1 Acidimicrobiia bacterium
AGAGGATTCGTCAAAGAGGCTCTGGATCTGGCCGGAATGCTCATCGGTTTGGCGCTGGCATTCCGTCTCAGCGGTCCGGCAGGGAGTGTTGTTCAGGCGTTGACCGGGGTGAGTGATCCGACTGCTCCGCTGCTCGGCGGAGTAGCGGTCTTCCTGATCGTTGGTCTGGGAGCGACCGTTCTCAGCCACTATCTGAGCAAGGTGGCTCGATTGCCCGGCCTCAATATGAGCAACCGGCTGCTGGGAAGCCTGTTTGCTCTCAGCTGGGCACTGTTCCTGGCCACCCTGGTGCTTTCTTTGGTCAAAGTTCTACCGCTTCCGGATTCGGCCCATACGGCCATTGATGAGTCGCGAGTTGCTTCGAAATTGACCGACACAGACTTCGTGACCCAGCAGGCATTCAGCGCAATCTCCGGCGACGAGATCATCTCGAGTCTCCTCAATCTCGAGGAGATTCTGGGAGATCGGTCCGTCATTCTCGATGAGGATGATCGGATCGAGTTCGATCCTGTTCCACTCGAGGAACTCGAGGACGCTCCCGACGCCGCTCAAGAGGTGTTCGAACTGCTGAACCTCGCTCGGCTGGAGGCGAGTCAGGAACCGTTGGCATTCTCGGAAGGGCTGGCGAATGTGGCAATCGGTCACGCGCGAGCGATGTACGGGCAGGGTTACTTCTCGCATGTTTCCCCGGTCACCGGCAGCGTTGCTGATCGGGTCGACTCTGCCGGCATTCCGTACCGGGTGGTCGGTGAAAACCTCGCGCTGGCAGTTACTCCATCACAGGTCCACGCAGGACTCATGGACAGCCCTGGCCACAAGGAGAACATCCTCCGTCCGACGTTCAGGCGAGTGGGCATAGCGGCCATCAAAGGTCCGATGGGATACATGGTGGTTCAGGTGTTCTCGGGCTAGGCCCGAGAACACCTGACCAGCCGTTGGCCATTAGCCGTTGGCCATTGGCTACGCTGGCGCCATGGGCCTTTCTGATGTTGCTCAGGTGCTGTTGGACGAGTTTGTAGCCGTCTACCGGCCGACGATGGAGGAGCGGATTGTCGCGGGCGGGTTTTCCGTGTCTGCCGATGTGGAGTCTGCGATTTCCCAAGGAGAAGAGTGGTTGCGTTTGGAGCTGGCCAACCTGCTCGAGACGCCGTTTCTACAACAACAGCGCAGCCCCCTGGAGGTGTTCCAGGACGCCGCCCGATTCCCAACTGAGGCGCTCATTGCAGAAGGAGCGGCCCCGGTCCAGCGCGATCACGTGTCGAGATCAGCTCTTCCCGGTGATCTTTTTGGTCTTGCCCCCGCATCTTCCCAGGAGATGACCTCTGATGCGTGGCGTGCCCACCTCGCCTGGGGGGCCGCCAAAGCACAGGCGATGGCGCACCAAGTGCGAAGACCGACGGCCGGTGTCTACTCCCGCAATCTCTTGGACCGCTCCAAGCTCGAGATCGAGCTCCGCGCCGCTGGCTACGACGCCTTCCTGCTCCGCAATCTCGAGCTAGCCGGCAAGGCAATGTCCGGCAAGAGACCTCCCGTGGCTTTCGTTGATCTCGAGAACCAGGACGCGGATGAGGTGATCCGGGTCTTGTCCGACAATGGCGTGGCGGTCGTTGCCTACGGTCCACATGTGGATGACCTGTCGATGCAGCGAGCACTTGGACTGGGTGCATCCGCGGCGATTGCCCGATCCCGTCTGTTCGGCCGGGTGGCAGACCACCTACCGCAGATCGTCTGATCCAACGGGGGTCGTTCGCACCGAACCTTTCAAAGTCACGAAGGCTATTCCGCTGAGGATGAGCGCCACTCCGACACCTTGAAGGGATGAGATTGATTCGCCTAGCAAGGTCGTTCCCCAAACCAATCCCAGGACCGGCTGCAACAGGATCAAGAAAGACCCAGCCAGCGCCGGCAGCAAAGGCAATGTCGATCCGATCAGCAGCCAGCCGACTACCTGCACCATCAATGCCATCAGCAACAGCCATCCGTGGGAAGGCCACGAGGGAGCAAGGTCGAATCCACTATCGAAGACGCCCAGTAGGACGGCACCTACCGCCGACCCATAAGTGGCGTCGAGGAGAGGGCCGGCCGGAGGGGCGGAGGTGGTTGTAGCGGACCGGAACATGAGGATGAAGAGCGCGTACGCGACGGCGGCTCCGAGTCCAAGGACGACTCCAAGCGCTGGTTCATCACCGTAGCTGTCAGTTCTTCCGAGGCCGGAGAGGAGGGAGGCGCCAACGAGGACCGTAGGCAGGGCGATGAATGCTGCCCGACTCGGCCGATCTCGATAGACGAGAAATGCGGCGAACGCCACGAAGAGCACCTGCATATTGACGAGGACAAGGGCCAGAGCAGCACCGATGGCGTCGATGGCCGAGTGGAACATCATCAGGTCTACTGACAGCATCAAACCCGCGCCGAACGCGATCGCCCGCTCCCGCCGCGAACGACGGTCGAGTGCACGCCGAGGTGCCCAGAGGACCAGCAGCATCGGAACCGCGTATACCGCCCGAAAGAAAGTCACCGTATTGGGCGACGCTTCGGACAGCTTCACGAGAGTCGAAGAGAAGGAGATGAACGCAACGCCGACCACGCCGCGCAAATAGGTGATCGGTAGTCGGTCGGTGGTCGGTTTCTGGTCGGTGCTCACCTCAGGTTGCGGCCGTCAGCTCGTTGAGCGATCTCTGGATAGCCGCCCCGAAATCACGGAGGTCTGGCACTAGATCTCTGTCAGCGTTCAGACCCCAGGTGAGCATGCCGTCGTAGCTGAACAAGGCAACTCCGAGACCGTGTTGCGCCCAGAGTGGAACCAGCGGAATCTGACTCAGCATCCGGGACTCCAGAAGGTAGAGAGGAAACTGCGGTCCCGGCACATTCGTGACAGTCATGTTGAATGGCCGAACGTTTCCCGCCGCCAGCCGTGCTCCCAGGGCAACGAGTGTGCTTGGCGCACCGGCGCTGATCTGGACGAGAGTTGACGCTCCCAGCGCCTGATCGGTCTCTCTCAGCTTCTTGGTCTCGTCTTGGATGTGTCGGTAGCGCTCAACCGGATCGGGCTCCCCGACCGGCAGCGATACGAGCCACATCGCGACATGGTTGCCGAGTTGACCCTGACGACCAGATGACCGAACGCTGACCGGCGCCATCACCCTGAAGTCGAGGTCGTCAACGGGGAAGTCGCGATTCTCCGTGAGGAACTCGCGGATCGCCCCAGCGGCGATCGCCAGCACTGTGTCGTTGACGGTGCCGCCCAGTGCATTCTTGACCGACTTGACCTGTGTGAGGTCGGTTTGCTGCCAGTCCATCCGGCGGTTGGCGCTCATCCGCCGATTCAGCGGGGTCTCCGACGCCGAACTCAGCCATCCGGATCCGAGCGAATGTGTCATTGCACGTAATCGACGCCCCGTTTCTCCACCGAGTTGCTGAGCATCTCTGCTCAACTTGCCCAGGTCTTTCACGAGGTCAATGGATGCCCGAAGGCGTCGACCGGCTTCGCCGGCAACCAACTCTGCTCCCGAGGGAATCGATCTGGGAGTCCAGGCGGGTGCCGGTTCGATATCTTCCGACGGGACCACGTTGAACATCACGGCCATTAGGTCGACACCGGCCATTCCATCGATCATGCAGTGGTGCACTTTGGCCACCACCGCGAACCGGTCGTCTTCCAGGCCCTCGACGATCCACAGTTCCCACAGCGGCTTGGCCCTGTCGAGATTGCGGGAAGCGAGGTGTCCGACGAGTTCTTTCAACTGTTCGTCGGTACCCGGTTGGGGCAGGCTCGAGTGGCGCACGTGAATGGATAGATCGAACTCCGGGTCGTCGACCCAAACCGGATGGCGCTCCAGTGGAACCCAGGCCAGCTTCTGCCGGTAGCGGGGAACGTACTGCATTTTCGATTCGACGAATGCACGGATGCGGTCGATATCGATCCCGCCGTCGGGAAGGCGCAAGGGCGCAGCCTCGAAGATACCGACGGCTGCCACGTGCATGTGGAGGTCGGTTGTCTCGAGTGCCAAAAAAGAGGTATCGAGAGATGAGAGCCGTTCGTAGGCGGCAGCCATACGTCTTCCTTTCGGCGCCCGCGGCAGGAATCGAACCTGCGACCTACTGCTTAGGAGGCAGTTGCTCTATCCCCTGAGCTACGCGGGCGTGTACCGGCCAGAGTAGTAGGCATCCCCCGACGTGACGGCGTCGTTCCAGATGAGTACAGAGACGTCGGGACTGTCAGGCCGAGCGAATCTGTGTGACGGTGGCTTCGATGTCCGACGGGTCGAGGAGGAGCCGTGTGGCGAGTTCAGCCGCTTGCTCGACGGGCACGGCCGGTGAACAGTAGTAGCCCTGGACGTGCTTGCATCCGAGCTGGCGGAGACGATTCAGCTGGTCGCGCGTCTCTACGCCCTCGATGATCGATCCGAGCCCTAGTGAGTTTCCGATCGTTAGCACCGTGCGCACGAGAGAGGTCTCGCCTTGTCCAAGTCTTTCGACGAAGGAGCGATCGACCTTGACAATGTCGATTGGCAGGCGATCTAGGTAGCTGAGTGACGAGTAGCCCGTGCCAAAGTCGTCGATGGCCAACCTCACTCCGAGTTCCTTGAGCCTTTCGAGCCTGCGAACCGCCGTGTGCATGACGACGTTCTCGGTGATCTCCAGGGTCAGCTTCGTCGGATCGAGGCCACTAGCTGAGAGAGCCGAACTGACCTGTTCCACGATGTCGACCTCGTGGAGTTGCTTCGGGGAGAGGTTGACGGTCACGCCCACGTCCGCTCCGGAGTCCTTCTGCCAGGAGATCGCATCGTGGCAGGCCTTGTTCAACGCCCACTTGCCCAGCGGCACGATGAGGCCAGACTCCTCGGCATACGGGATGAATTCGTTGGGTTGAACGACTCCTCGTTCGGGATGGTTCCAGCGCATGAGCGCCTCGAAACTGGTGACGACACCAGTGTTGATGTCGACGATCGGCTGATAGTGGAGGTCCAACTGCTCCAGTTGGATCGCCGACTGCAGTGAGGCTCTGAGTTCGAGGGTTTTGGTTACCTCGTCGAGCATCGAAGCCTCGAAGGTTCGAAATGTGCCCTTGCCTTTGTGCTTGGCGGCGTACATGGCGGCGTCGGCATTGCTGAGCAACTCCCGTGGTCCTTCTCCGGGCTCTGCGAAGGCGATGCCGATGCTCGCTCTGGTGATGATCTGCCGATCCTCGATTGAGAACGGAACATTGAGGGAGTCGATCATCCGACCGGCCAGAGCTTCCACACCATGGGTATCTGACGCTGCCGGGATGAGAATTGCATACTCGTCCCCGCCAATTCTCGCCACGAGATCATCGGACCGGCATTCCGACTGAAGCCGCCTGGCGACTCCAATGAGGACTTGATCCCCGGCTGCGTGTCCCAAGCTGTCGTTGACGCCCTTGAAATCGTCGAGATCCAGGAACATGACGGCCAGCGTCGAGTCGTTGTCCAGTTCGGTTACAGCCTGCTCGACCCTGGACGTGAAGTTGGCGCGATTGGCGAGACCCGTGAGTGAGTCATGCGTTGCCTGGTGCTTGAGCTCCTCTTTCAGCTCTGTCAAGCTTGCGAGCGAATCGACGAGCTTGCCGTTCTCGAGGGAAACCGCCACCTGCCTGGCGAACGTCTCGAGCAGTCGGATATCTCGGGGCTTGTACTCGCTGACATCGTCCATCTTGTTGGCGACCAAGAGGATTCCGCCAACGGCATCGTCGACGAACAGGGGGGTGGCGATACCTTCACGTATCGACGGGCAGCCGTTGAGGCGCTCGAAGACCGGTTCATCCTTTTCGAACATGCGAGTAGCGCGCGCTTCGGCGATGTCGTGCCATACCTGACGCTCGTGATCGAGCGGTATCAGCTTCATCTCGAGCTTGCCCTCCGACGGGCCGATGCGCGTGCGGTAGGCGGCGTCGTGGGCATCGCCCGTGAAGAGAGTGATCTCGGCGTATTCGGCCTGGAACATGTTCCTTGCATTCTCTGCTGCCACAGCCATTGCCTGCTCGATCTCCGGTGTCTCGTGGAGAATCCTGGTTGCTTCATACAGAGATTCGAGCCGTGCTCGCTGCTCCCGTTGGCTCATGTAGGCCCGGTAGGAGAGGAACAGGATGACCGGGGGAACAAACGCGAGGAGCGCCATTCCCGGGGCCAACTGGGTCATTGTCACCGCGATGATCGCCAGGCTGGTGCTCATTCCGGTGGCCAGCGTGCTGAGCAGGATGACCTCGGACAGACCCGGGCGGCGGAACGAACCCGACACCAGGAAGATGGCGAAATTGACCAGAGTCATGGCCACCACCAGGCCGGCGAATGCTCCGAGCAGCGCTCCTGCCCACCCGGCGATGCCAAGGGGGTCGCCGAGTTGCACGATTGCCCGGAAGACGAGGATTGCCACGCCGAAGACCAGGGTGAACTGCGCCACGTTGAACAGGAGTTTCAGTAGCGGTTGCCGCCGGTGGATCGACAGGACGAGGGAACTGCCGATGAGTACTGCGAGCATCAGGTCCGCCGGTGCCAGCAGGTACAGGCCGAACACAAGCGGAATTTCACTCATCGAGAAGGAGTGGGCGTCGCGCTTCCCACGGAAGTGGATGACGGTGATCTCAGAGAGGTACGTGGCCGGGATGAGCAGCCACCATGGGACATTGGTCGTGTCGGGAAGTGCGTTCCAATCTGCGATCACCCGGCTGATGCCGAAGGCAGCAGTGGCGATGGCAAGCGTGAGGAAGAGCACGCGCGTCGAGCCGGAGATCCGGCTCGACGTTCCTTCGGGTGCTTTCCTTGTCACGGTGATCTTCCTGACTGGGGGTTCGATCTCGGCGTTCGGGTGCTACGACCAGGAAACGCCGCGATAGGAGAGGCCGGCAGGTAGCCAGCCGGCGCCACCGGTGAAGGTCGGAGCGTCGTAGCGGGCGGCGGTGATGGTTGTCTCATCCGTGTTGAATGAATCCGCGGCTTGGGCGCCGGGCGCCAGTGAAACCACCAGCAAGGCGGCGATGCAGAGAGCGATGAGGAGCACCGCTATTCGTCTGGAGGCGGTGCCATCCCAGGTGAGTCCACTGTTGAATATCCGTCCCATTGCTACTCCCAGTTTTCGCTTATGAGGGTTTATCGACTGGAGAGCAACGAAACTTGGGTGCTGTTCAGCATCCACACCCAGTGACTAGTGCGTGGCTGGGGCCGTTTGTGCGCTCAATAGCGGTTGGAGCGATGAGACTCGAGGTCTACTTGTCGAGCCAGAGATCGCCGGACCAGCTGAGTCCGCTCCAGGACAGACCCGACCATGACAGTCCGTTCCAACCGTCATCCCAGTTGCCGGTCGACCAGCTGAGTCCGCTCCATGAGAGGCCGGACCATGAGAGTCCCGACCAGCTGACACCGCTCCACGAGAGGCCGGACCAGGAGACTCCGGACCAATCTGCTCCCGCCCATTCGCTGTTGTTCCAGGTACCTCCGGACCAGCTGAGTCCGCTCCACGAAAGGCCCGACCAGGAGAGGCCATTCCACTCCATGCCGAAGATATCCTGCTCGCCGGTCAGTGTCACGCCGTCGATCGTGACGTGCGAGTCGCCGCGCGCGGCTTCCAGCGAGCCGGTTCCGGTCGACTGAACCCAGTTTTGATCCGACTTACGTGCCGTCGGTGTCCGGGTTCCTGCGGCCTTCTTGAGGTTCAGTACTCCGCCGCCCTGACATTCGTCTGCAACACCACGAATGGTGGATGCAGACGAAACGAGGATCTTCTTGACCTGATCCGGGGTCAGTTCTGGCCGCTGATCGAGGAGGAGGGCGGCTGCCCCCGAAACGACCGCAGCCGCCTGCGATGTTCCGCTGCCGCGGAAGAACCTGAAGCTCTCCACGGCCCCGGGGTAGTTCTGATCGATGTATGAGCCGTAGTCGCGGAGGCTGACGATCGACCGGCCTGGGGCCACTAGATCGACATTGCGATCTCCGACGCCGCAGTTGGAGAAGCTCGGTATGACGTCGTCACGGGCTGTGTCTGTTCCCATTGGATCGTTGGCGCCGACGGCAATCACGAAGGGGTCGTAGGCCGGGTTGCGGACCGGGTAGCCATTGCCGTCGTTACCGGATGCGGCTACCACGACGATGCCGTGATCCCAGGCCGCTTCGACTGCGAATGCCAGTGGATCGATGGTGTAGGACTGGTCGCCGGTCGTGCCAAAGGAAAGGTTGAGAACCCTGATGTTCAGGCCGTCGTCGTTGCGATGCTGGACCACCCAGTCGATCGCAGCGATGACCTGGGACACATCGACTGCTCCGTTCGATGCTGCGACCTTGACGTTGACGATCCGGGAATCGGGCGCCATCCCGAGGAAGTGATACTGACCGTCGGAACCTGTGACATCGGCAGGTGCGAACTCATCACGGCCGGCGATGATGCCGGCCATATGGGTGCCGTGTCCGTACGCATCGAGGTACCGCATTGACTCATCTTGAGCATCGAACGACAGGTCGGGTCCGTTGACCACCTTGGCGGGGTTCATGAGCCCATAAACAGGAGCCACACCCGAGTCGATCAGAGCGACGTCGATGCCTTCGCCTGTGTATCCCTGATCCCACATCCAGGAGGCGAGGGTGACCTCTTTGGTGACCTCATACATGGTGCCGCTGCCGACCGGTGGCGGTTCGGATGTCCATCCGCTGTCGGCGGTCTTGAGTGACAGGCTGGCGTCGCCGGTTGCGTACACCGGTTCAGCAGTCTGGAACATGCCGGTCAAGGCAAGCGGGTAGTCCGGAGTCACTGTTGCGACATTTGGATGCTGCTGAAGGGCGAAGAGAGAGTCTTCAGCGATCGAGGCGGCGAATCCATCAATGATTGAGAACTCGGTGGTCACAGTTCCACCGCTCGCTTCGACCAGAGATCGAGCCGAATCGTCTGAGTCCGGGTTCTCCAGAACGATGACCGACAGTGATTGCGTGGTTGGGTGGGCGGGCGCCGTCACAGTGAACAGAGCGAGAACCATTGAGAGAACAAGCAAGATGACGGCGGTGCGTCTGGTTTTGCCGCCGTCCCAACTCAATCCGATGTTCACTATTCCATTCATAGGATCTCCCAGCTGTCCTCTTCGTATGAGTGATATCGACAATCGGCCCGAATACTTGGTAACCGTTGGCAGGTGTTCCGCAATGACTAGTCACTGGTCACGGAAGTCCGGGGGACCTGCACGGGCTACGCTGAACCTATGGCAGCAGAAGAAGAACGCATTGCACTTTTCCTCGACTACGAGAACCTCGCCATTGGAGCTCGCGACAACCTTGGGGTCACTTTCGATCTCAAGCCGATCGCCGACGCACTGGCCGAACGCGGTCGAGTGGTTGTTCGCAAGGCTTATGGCGACTGGTCGATGTTCGATGAGGATCGCCGCATGCTCACCCGCAACCACGTCGAACTAATTGAGATCCCACAACGAATGGGTGCTTCACGTAAGAACGCCGCCGACATCAAGATGGCCGTGGATGCTTTGGAACTCGCCTTCGAGCGCGACTATCTCACGACGTTTGTCATCGGGACCGGCGACAGCGATTTCACTCCTCTGGTGCACAAACTCCGCGAACTCAATCGTCGGGTGATAGGTGTAGGTATCAAAGATTCCACCAGTGCGCTCCTACCCCCTGCGTGTGACGAGTTTCTCTTCTACGAACGCCTGGAAGGCGTTGAGATACCGGCCCGGGCTCGGGCCTCTGCCGACAAACCGCGTCGTCGGACGAGCGATCGTCAGGATGAGCCGAAGGTGGAGTTGGAAGCCAAAGGGGTCGACGATCTGGACAAACTCGTCACTCAGACGTTGTCCGGTCTGCAGCGGACCGGGCAGGGCGCGGTACTAGCGTCTTCATTGAAGCGGGCTCTGATTCGGAAGGACCCGACTTTCAGTGAGGCCGACTTCGGGTTCCGGGCCTTCGGCGAACTGCTTCGCAACATGGAGCACAGGAAGATCCTCGAACTGAGTGAGGGAAGCGCCAAGGGCGACCCTGTGGTCGACTTCCGTTCAGAGGACAGCGGTGAAGACGCAGCTTTCTCGCTCTTGCTCTCGGTGGTAGCCGACCTGGAGACGGCCGACGGCCCGCCGGCATTGTCGGGGTTGAAGAACCAACTGCGCAAACAGGATCCGAAGTTCACTGAGAAGCGGTACGGTTTCGGCGGCTTCCTGCAGTTCTGCAAGGCCGCGCAGGCTCGGGGATTGATCGAACTCGAGTGGGATGACGAGGCCGATGACTACCTAGTGAGAGTTGCACTTCCCGACCGTTGATCTGCGGGTGGTCGCTCGCTTCCCCTGTTGGATCTCGCAGCCCGGTGAAAGCGTAGACTGAGGCTCCCTTCACCTCGATACCGCAGGAGGTCGTCATGGAGCAACGTCGGCGTAGCTGGGCTGAGCCCTACAAGATCAAGATGGTGGAACCCATCAAGATGACTACCCGAGAGCATCGCCGGCAGGCGATAGAGGACGCCGGATTCAACAGCTTCCTACTGCGCTCGGAAGACGTATACATCGACCTTCTCACGGACTCGGGGACTTCGGCTATGTCCGACTACCAGTGGGCCGGGCTGATGATCGGTGACGAGGCCTACGCGGGTTCGAAGAGCTTCTACAACCTGGTGGAAGCGGTACAAGAGGTCTACGGCTACCCCGAGCTCATTCCAACCCATCAGGGGCGGGGAGCGGAACACATCCTCAGCCAATTGCTGATCAAGCCGGGTGACTATGTGCCCGGCAATATGTACTTCACGACCACACGTTTTCATCAGGAGAACGCCGGTGGGATCTTTGTCGACGTGATCATCGACGAAGCGCATATGCCGTCCGTTGAGCACCCGTTCAAGGGCAACGTCGACCTGGAGAAGCTCGCGAAGCTGATCGATGAGGTCGGTGCCGACAGGATCCCCTACATCTCTGTCGAGACCAACGTGAACATGGCGGGTGGACAGCCGCTTTCGATGGCCAACCTGAAAGCGACTTCCGAGCTGTGTAGGAAGCATGGCATTCCGGTAATGCTGGACGCTACGCGAGCAGTGGAAAACGCCTACTTCATTCAGCAGCGGGAGGGTGGTTACGAGGACAAGTCGGTCCGCGAGATCCTGCTCGAGATCTGTTCCTATTCAGATGGTGCCACCGTTTCGTCCAAGAAGGACAATCTCGTCAACATCGGTGGATTCCTGGCGGTGCGTGACCCGGAATTGGCGACCAGGGCCCGAGCCATGCTCGTACAGTTCGAAGGTCTTCACACGTACGGTGGAATGTCGGGTCGCGACATGGAGGCACTGGCGCGAGGAATCCACGAGATGGTCGAATCTGACGACCATGCGCGGGCGAGGGTCGGTCAGGTCGAGTACTTGGGCAATGCCCTCTTGAAAGCCGGCGTCCCCCTTGTGCAGCCGATCGGTGGTCATGGGATCTTCCTCGATGCCGCGGCCATCCTTCCGCACATTTCGCAAGATCAGTTCCCGGCGCAGGCGTTGACTGCAGCGTTGTACCTGGACTCGGGTGTTCGCGGTATGGAACGTGGCAATGTTTCGGCAGGACGCGATCCCGAGACCGGGGACCACCGCTATCCAAAACTAGAACTCGTGCGGATGGCCATCCCCAGGCGGGTCTACACGCAGGCCCACATGGACGTCACCGCCGAATCTGTTGTGGAGGTTTATGAGAACCGGGAGAGCGTCGGTGGCTTGAAGTTCACCTACGAGCCCGCCGAGCTTCGTTTCTTCCAAGCTCGCTTCGAGGAGATCTGAGGTAGTTGGTACTTCGTACTTCGTACTTAGAACCTGGAACCTGGAACCTGGAACCTGAAACCTGGTACTTGGTACTTCGTACTTGAAACCTGCAATCTCCTACGGCCAAATGCCTCGCTCGAGCAGGGTATCGGTGCATCGACCGACCGCGAGGACGTACGCCGCCACGCGGATAGTCGGCGCCTCGAGTGCCGGATCGTCGGGATTGAGCTCGGCCCACTGATTCCGGTAGTGGTCGATGGAGTCCATCAGCGCAGCTCTGGTGGTGACCACTTTGTTCGTTGCCCGATACATCTTCTTGCGGAGCTTGTCCTGAACTTCGTGTTCTTCCCACTGCTGGTTCTGGAGATTCTGCACCCACTCGTAGTAACTGACTACGACTCCGCCGGCATTGGCGAGGATGTCGGGTAGAACGGTGATGCCGCGGGAGTGGAGGATCAAATCAGCCTCCGGCGTAGTCGGACCGTTGGCAGCCTCCACCACGAGCCGAGCCTGGATTCGCCCGGCGTTTGATTCGAGGATCTGGTTCTCCATCGCCGCGGGGATGAGAATGTCACACGGGACCTCGAGCACTTCTCGAGATGCAAGCGGCTTGGTTCCCGGGAAATCAACGATGCTCCCGGTCGCGTCCTTGTGGGCTTCCACTCGAGAGATGTCGAGCCCGTTCGGATCGAAGATCCCGCCGCGAGAGTCGCTCACGGCCACGATTCGTGCTCCGGCCCCGTCGTACAACTTGGCTGCCCATCGCCCGGCATTGCCGAACCCTTGGATGGCGACGTCGGCTCCGTCGAGACTGGGAAGGCCGGGTATACCTCCGAGTTCGAGGAAGTGCTGTGTTACATACAGCGTTCCCATTGCGGTGGCGCTGTCGCGACCAAGCGATCCGCCGAGGTCGAGAGGCTTGCCGGTCACGACCGGGAAGCAGTTCTCGCCCGGGTGCATCATCGAATACGTGTCGAACACCCATGCCATTGTCTGAGGATCCGTATACAGATCCGGAGCCGGGATGTCGGTATGTGGTCCTATGTTGTCTCCCAGGGCAGAGACATAGCGCCTGGTGACGCGGGCCTTCTCGCCCTCAGAGAGCTTGCGTGCGTCGCAGGCCACGCCTCCCTTTGCTCCTCCAAAGGGAACGTCGAGCAGGGCGCATTTCCAGGTCATCCACGCAGCCAGTGCTCGGACCTCTTCTTCGTTCACACTCGGATGGAATCGGAAACCACCCTTGCCCGGACCGCGCGCGGTCGAGTGCAGGACCCGATAGCCGCGGAATACCTCGACGCTGCCGTCATCCATGCGGACCGGCAGCGCAAGTCGGACTATTTGCTCTGGTTCGAATAGCCAATCCCGCATTCCATTTGACTGAAGGAATTGATCGAGAAAGGGAACCGCCAGATCGAACTGATGGCTTGCCACCCTCAGCGGATTCAACTCACCTTCGGTGATCACCGCAGCCGTCCTTTCGGCCGTGGACGCCGGTTCTCGGCCTCCATGTGATTCCATCGTCCTCCCATCCAGTAGCGACCCCAAGGGGTCGAACGGCACCCGAAGAAGGGCACCCGGCCCTCCGCCATAATGTGGGCATGCAGAAAATCGTTACCGCAATACATGACGAAGGTATCGCCTTCGACGTTCGTACTCGCTCCGGCCACGACATTCGAGTCGAGGGTGGATCGGTTGAGGTCCAGTCGGGGCCGGGACCAATGGAGTTGCTCCTGGTCGGCCTAGCCACATGTAGCTCCATCAATGTGGTGGAGATGCTCAACAAGATGCGCCAGCAGTATTCATCGCTGGAGGTCGACGTGTCCGGCAAGCGGGCAGCTGAACCGCCGCGCATCTGGACCGATATTGCGCTTCACTACCGGGTCGTCGGCGACGTTGACCCCCGTCGCCTCGAGCGAGCTATCTGGTTGAGCGATAACAAGATCTGCTCGGCCTACACCATGCTGTCGGCTACCGCCAACATTGAGAGCACCTTCGAGATCACTCAGTAGCACTTGCGACGTGGTCGACTTCGTCGGGTCCGAGCCGGTCCCAGACGGCTACGCCTGTCAGCGCGGCCCACACAGGAGACAGTGCTGCAATGCCGGTGCCTCCGGTGATCAGCAACGCAAATACTCCGGTGCCGATCGTTCCCAAGCGCGCGCTCTGCAGCCTTCGAATCTCGAGCGGTGCGCCGGTGTGGTCAGCTGTCGACCGGGGTGCATAGATCTTGAGGCTCATGCCTGCGGCTAGACCGATGACGAGGATCAGCCACTCCGACCAGGATGGCACAGCCCAGGACCCGGTCGGACTGTTGATGACGGTAGCTGCGGTGGCCGCGCCGGCAATCAAGAAGGCTGCGATCAACTGGCGTCGCGGCGCCGGTTCGGGAAGCCGATGGTCGCGAGCGACGGCATACGCGAGAGCGAGACCGGTCGACCATCCAACGATGGATGTACCCGACACAAAGGCAACCGCCGGCAAGGCGATGAGGTCGAATACCGTCGGTGGGAGTCCGGTAGATCTGTGGAGCACCCTGGCCGTGACCAGAACGACAGTCGTGGGTAGGAGCAAGACTCCGCCGACCAGAATGATCGCCGCTCCGGCGAAGATGCCGCTGATGGCAGCCGAGCGGGGGCGGTCGGGGTCGAGTTCGCGGGCGATCGCCCACGCCAGGAATGCGCCGACCCCGGCTGTGAACCCTGCGCCGAGGCCGTCGGACCAGTCTGGACCGGCAAATCCCCATGCGACCGCGCCGGCAGCCGCAGAGATCATGAAGGCGGTCCTGTGCGACGGGAGACGCGGATCCAGAGTTCTAGCGAGAGAGGTCAACTGCACAACGGGAATGTAGCCGGTCCTGTGTCTAGGCATGATCGCGCTACCAACGCTGCGTTGTACTGCCCAAGAAACGGCTACTGCGGTGGGCGGCGGCGGCGGGGGGTGCGGACCGGGAGCACGGCCACGCGCTCGTCGTGGCGTCCGGGGACCGGTTCCCTGCCAAAGTCGCGGCGGGCGGTGTCGTGTTCCCAGTTGGCGTACATTTCCCAGCAGCTCTCCGAGCAGAACTCCAAGCCGCTGGTGCGCTCACCACCGTCCCAGAGGCAGCGCGTGTAGAGAGCCCGCAACCAGGGCGGGTCCCAGACCGGATGGTGGATTCGGTCTTGACCAGATTCGTCCGCCATTGCGACCAGTTTGGCCGACTCACCGGAAATTCCCTAGAAGTGGAGTGGTTCTCCCGATCTCCGACCAGGTCAGGGGACTCGCGTCAGTTCGGCTTCGAGGTGAGTAACGTACGCCTCGCCCACCGCCTCCAAGTCCAGGCGGTAGCGAAGGCGATCACCGGTGACCGTGTAATCCCGCCCAACTGCAACCGTTTCCTTGGCGGTCGGCGTGAGCAAGATGCCCGTGCTGTGCATGTC
>JBLYYS010000227.1:0-4425 GCA_048550235.1 Acidimicrobiia bacterium
CCGGCAGCCATCGTGACGTTCTTCTTCCTCGGTTTGGCTGCGGCGCAGCCCGTGTTCGGACTCCTGGCCGATCGATTCGGGCGCAAGCCCATCCTGTACGTTGGGTTGGCCTTGTATCTCGCCAGCGCCATTGCGGTGGCGCTGGCTCCGACTTTTCAGATGGTTCTAGTGAGCCGGTTCCTGTGGGGTGTCGCGGCGGCGGCTCCACGCGTCGTTGCCATCTCTGTTGTGCGCGATAAGTACGAGGGCGAGGCAATGGCGAGGACCATGTCACTGATCATGTCGATATTCGTCCTGGTTCCGGTGGTAGCGCCCAGTATCGGATCGATGATCTTGAGTGTCTCATCCTGGCGCTGGGTGTTCGGCTCGTGCGCGGTGGCCGCCGCGTTGCTCGCTGGATGGACCCAGCGGTTGCCGGAGACCCTCGAACCGGGCAACCGGCTTCCTCTTCGATTCGACTCGATCGTCGCAGCCGGAAGAACCGTGCTCACAAATCGCCAAACGATGGGGTACACCCTGGCCATGACCGTCTTGTTCGGTGCCTTCATGTCCTATCTGGCCAGCTCCGAGTTGATCATCTCAGACGTCTTCGATCGGGCCGACCAGTTTCCCTATGTGTTCGGCGGACTGGCGGCCGTGATGGGCGCTGCCATGTTGCTCAACGCCAGAGTTGTGTCACGTGTTGGCTTGAAACGTCTGGTCCGCATTGTGCTCCTCGCCTACGTGACCGTCGCCGGAGGTCTGGCCGCATTGGCCATTGCTACCGACGGGAAGCCCGGGTTCTGGCTCTTCGTTGTTGGATTGGCGGCGATGTTGAGTGTGCACGCCCTGCTGATCCCCAACTTCAACACCTTGGCGATGAACCCGATGGGAGCGGTGGCCGGGACGGCCGCCGCGGTGATCGGGACGATCTCGACGGCGCTTGGCGCCGGCCTCGGGGCGGCACTAGACCGGATGTTCGACGGAACCGTTCTCCCGTTCACGCTCGGATTCCTCACCTGCGGGGTGATCGCAGCGGGCATCGTGTCTTGGGTGGAACGGAACGGATCAACCGATCCGGGCCCTGTTCCGGAACAAACGCTGGGCCGGGCCCCGGTACTCGGCGGCTAGCTCAGGGCGGGCCACACATGCAGCCCGCCCCGCAAGAACTAGCTCTGCTGGTTGGCGAAGGTCATCATCGTGAACGCTGCGCCCTGCGGATCCTGGACGACGGCGATGCGACCAACTCCGGGAATGTCCATGCCCGGCATGACGACGTTGCCGCCGTTGGCCTGGACATCACCGATAGACGCATCCACATCGTCAACCGCGAAGTAGACACCCCAATAATTGGGGATTGGTCCCATACCCTCGTTCTTGGGCATCATCCCGGCGGCTGCATTGCCTTCGACGTTCCCCTCCGCCCAGAACGCGGTGTAGGGACCGTTCGGCGTTTCGGACACCTCCGCTCGAAAACCGAACACTTCCTCGTAGAACTTCGAAGCGGCGGCTGTGTCGTCTGTCAGCAACTCGTTCCAGGACAGCGATCCGTGCTCGTTTACGAGTTCGGCTCCGATGTGATTGCCGGCTTGCCACAAGCCAAATGCGGCGCCGGTGGTGTCGGCGACGAAAGCCATCCGGCCCGCCTCCATCACGTCCATGGCCGGCATGACGACTGTGCCGCCGGCCGCAGTCACTTTGGCGATAGTGTCGTCAACGTTGTCAACATTGATATAGGTGTTCCACATAGGGGGCATCCCGGCGGCGGCCTGGTCCGGAGGGATCGGTCCCATGCCTGCCACCACCTTGCCGTCCTTCGCAAGCATCGTATAGGGCACACCCTGGTCGGTCGGTTGGTCATCTGATTCCCATCCGAATACCGCTCCATAGAAGCGCTTGGCGCCCTCCACATCGCTGGTTCCGAGATCTACCCAGCTTGGAACTCCGTGTGCATACCCGGTTCTGACCGGCATTGCGTCCCCTTCGATCGACTGCATTGAAGGCTACCCACCCGTCTAGTGCTACGGACACGAGAATCTCGGTTCATCTCCGTGAGTCACGGTGTGCAGAGACATCGGTTGGCGCCGCTCGGTACAGTGACTGTCGGCAAGGGCTGCGTTCGAGGAGGGAACAATGGCCATAGAAGGCATGAAGATTGCGGTCGCGGGAGGGAGCATTGCCGGCTGCGCAACAGCCATCGCATTGAGTCGAGCCGGCTGCGACGTGACAGTTTTTGAGAGGTCTTCCTCCCTCCAGGACCGCGGTTCGGGCATCGCCATTCCGGTGCCGCTGCGCGATCAGCTGATCGAAGCGGGCTACATCGACGCCGGCTACGCCACTTGCCGCCTGCACTACCGCCGCTGGGTTGTCCGAGAAGGTGATCTAGACATCGGACGTCGATTGTGGGGGCAGGAGAGCGAAGGCGAGGCCAACAACTGGGGGAACCTATGGCGCTCCTTGCGGAGCAAGGTTCCCGACGATGTCTACAAGGTCGGATCGGCCATTACCGCGTACGCTCCGGCCCTCGACGGTGTGCAAGTGACCTTTGATGGTGGCGCGCAAGGGCATTTCGATGCGGTCGTGGGCGCCGACGGCTATCGATCGAAGGTCAGGGAACTGATCCATCCCCATTCGGAACCGCAGTTTGCCGGATATGTACTGTGGCGCGGCAACTATGAGGAGAGCCGGGTCACGGACCGTTCCTGGCTGGACGAGACCGCAGAGGACGGATCGTGGTACACGGTTTGTTATCCAGGAGGTCACGGCGTCTTCTACATGATTCCCGGGTTCGACGACCGATCCGACATCGGGCACCGTCGCGTGAACTGGGCCGTGTATGCCCCGACACCTCCGGGGCGGGATTTCTCGCATCCGAGTTCACTGGCGCCGGGAGCTGTCGACGAAGACTTGTACGCGGTGTTTGATGCCTTGGTCGATGAACACTTCCCGCCCTATCACCAGCAGTTGATCCGTCACAGTGCGCCCGAAGAGGTATCTCTGCAACCCATATACGACGAGCCCGTGCCGAGCTACGTGCAGGATCGATTGTTGTTGATCGGAGACGCTGGGACCGTCACCCGGCCCCACACGGGTAGCGGTGCCACTAAGGCGCTGCAGGATGCGTTGTCGCTCGAGAGATTGGCCGCTCAAGCTGACAATTGGGAGTCTATGGCTGCTGCCTACAACGAGGAGCGGGTTGCCTCCGGCAACAGCCTGGTTGAACTCGGCCGCCGGATCGGATACGCCCAGGTGGAATCAACACCCGACTGGAAGTCTATGAAGCCGGCAGATTTTGTGGCGTGGACCAAGGCAACTCTCGCCGGCGACGACCTGTACTTCTACGGCAAGAGCGACGAATCCGCGTGATCTCGGATTGATCGGGAACAACCACGGTGCACAGACGGTTCTTCACCTTTGATGCATAGGTCAAAGATGGTTCCATGTCTTCAGTTCTAGATGTCCTCGAGCTCGGATTTCCCTGGCAGGGTCTCGACCCGTTCATCTTCACGGTTCATCATGTCGACCACTACCCGGCAGGCAACGATGCGCTGGGCCCACAAGCGCAGATTCACGATCGCAATCTCGGGGCGGATTTCTCCTATCAGGATGGCTGGAGCATGTATCACGGCGTCAATGTGCCGGGATTCCCGCAGCACCCCCATCGAGGTTTCGAAACGGTGACTGTGGTTCGGCGCGGATATGTCGATCACTCGGATTCCCTTGGGGCGACGGCGAGGTACGGACAGGGCGACGTCCAGTGGCTGACCACCGGTAGCGGGATCATGCACTCCGAGATGTTTCCCCTGCTCGAGCCCGACCGTTCCAATCCACTGGAATTGTTCCAGATCTGGCTGAACCTGCCGCCCGAGTCGAAGATGGTCCCGGCACACTTCGGCATGTTGTGGAGCGAGTCGATTCCCACGGTGACGCCCGCACCGGGTGTGTTGGTGGATGTCATAGCGGGTCCGATGGGTGACAGTCTTCCTCCCTCTCCGCCCCCTGACTCGTGGGCATCTCGGACCGAATCGGAGTTGGCAATCTGGCTGATCAGGCTTGAACCGGGGTCGTCGTGGACGCTTCCCCAAGCATCGCCCGATGTAAACCGAATGTTGCATTGCTTCATCGGTGACGACGTCCGTGTCGACGGAACGAAAGTCCATTCCAAGCTGGGAGTGCGCCTCGATGCGTCGAGCTCCGTCCAAGTGGAGAATCTGGAAGGGCCGGCTGAGTTTCTGCTGTTGCAGGGTCGCCCGATCGGCGCGCCCGTGTTCCAGATGGGCCCGTTTGTGATGAATTCCGCTGAGGAGCTTCGTCAAGCCGTGGATGACTACCGGCGCACGAGTTTCGGCGGATGGCCGTGGAGCCGGCCCGATCCGGTGCACCCACGGGGGGATGGACGATTCGCACTCCACGCCGACGGCCGCATCGAGCATCGCGACCGCCAAC
>JBLYYS010000228.1:0-9689 GCA_048550235.1 Acidimicrobiia bacterium
GCAGCGAAGAAGCCTGCGGCCAAGAAGACTGCGGCAGCGAAGAAGCCTGCGGCCAAGAAGACTGCGGCAGCGAAGAAGCCTGCGGCCAAGAAGACTGCGGCAGCGAAGAAGCCTGCGGCCAAGAAGCCTGCGGCCAAGAAGACAGCGGCAGCCAAGAAGCCTGCCGCCAAGTCGCCGGCGACAGAGGCGGCCCCAACTACCAAGGCTCCTCCTCCCAAGAAGATCGTGCCCAAAACTGCGACCCGCCGAAGGAAGGCCTCGCCTTTCCACGTTGGCGACAAGGTCGTGCACCCGCACCATGGTGCAGCCATCATCACCAAGAAGATGAAGCAAGTGGTAGGCGGCGAGAAACGCGACTACTTCGTGCTGGAGATCGCAACAGACCAACTCACCGTCTTCGTCCCGATCGACAACATCGAAGACACGATTCGACCCGTGATCTCGAAAGCTGCGGCAGGACGGGTCTTCAAGCTCTTCAAGGAAGAGCCCCAGGAGGCAGGAAGCAACTGGTCGCGCTGGTACAAGGTCCTGAACGAGAAGATGACCAGCGGCGATATCTATCAGGTCGCCGAGGTCGTTAGGGACCTCACCTTTGCGCAGCAGACCAAGGGAATATCCCCTGCTTTGAAGCGGATGTTGAGCAAGGCCCGGCTGACTTTGACCAGCGAACTCCAGTTCGCGCTGGCGATTGACGATGAAGAAGCGACCAAGAAGCTCGATCGGGCGCTTCCCAAGGTCGAGATCGAAGAAAGCTGACGGAGGCCCCCCGTGGTCGTTGAGGCCGTCCGTCTGCTGATCACTCTGGCGGTGACTGCCGTCGGGTTCCAGATGGGCGACTCTTTGTCTGATCGTTTCCCTGATGTGCTCGGTACTTCCGACACGGCGTCGGTCGTCGGAGCCGTACTGGGGGCCGGTGTCGGTTATGTCGGAGGCGGGATATTCGGGCGAGGTTTCCGTTCTCGTCTTGAAACCGCCCCGGAGCGCTTGGTGGCCAGGGTGTCCGGCCCGAGCCTCTTTGCGGGAGCCTTTGGTGTTGTCACGGGGCTGTTGATTGGAATCGTTCTTTCGATTCCAATCGTGCTGTTTGTTCCCGTCGCCATTGGTTGGCCACTTGCCGCCCTCGTCGTGCTGATTCTCATCCTCGTTGCCGTGCGGATCTTCATGGCACGTGCCGAAGATCTACTGGCGGTAGCGGGTCTTCGCACCCGCGGTCCTCTCCGGTCGCTCAGCCTGGCGGAGGGCGGCCGTGCCCATCTCATCGACTCGTCTGCCGCAATCGACGGCCGTCTGCTTGCCCTTGTCCAGGCCGGGCTCGTCCAGGGGAGACTGTGGGCGCCTGCCTTCGTGGTCGATGAACTGCAGGGGTTGGCCGATTCAGGGGACGGTGGAGTACGACGTCGGGGTCGTAGGGGGCTGGAGGCGCTGGAAGCTCTCCACTCCGCCACGGCCGAATTCACAGTCCTCGACGATGCTGTTCCTGCATATGAGGATGTTGATGCCAAGCTTCTCGAGCTCGCAGCTCGTTCCGGAGCACGTCTGGTAACTACCGACTACAACCTCTCCAAAGCTGCGGAGCTTCGAGGGATAACTGTGCTGAACCCGAGCCTCCTCGGCGAGAAGCTGAAGCCGATTGTCAGCACCGGAGAATCACTGACCGTATCAATCTCAAAAGCAGGAAAGGGAGCCGGCCAGGGAGTCGCCTACTTGGACGACGGGACAATGGTCGTTGTCGAGGATGCTGCCGACGCTATCGGTGCGGAGCTCGAAGTCGTTGTTACTAGCACCACCCGTACCGCGGTCGGTCGGATGCTCTTCGCCCGTCCCGTCTGATGGAGGTCTGGGGCATCGTCGTGGCGGCGGGGATGGGCCGTCGCTTCGGGAGGTTGAAGCATGATGTCGAACTTGGCGGCGTGCCGGTCTGGCAGCGCGCCCGTGACAGCCTTCGAGCAGGGGGAGTGGATCAGGTTGTGCTGGTCGGAGATGTGGAGGGGGGAATCCCCGGCGGCGAGCGTCGGCGTGATTCCGTAGCCGCCGGGCTTGCTCGGGTTCCGGCCGGAGTCGACTACGTCCTCGTTCACGATGCTGCTCGTCCCAATGCTTCGAACCGACTTGTTGGGCAGGTGGTCGCCCGACTCTGCCGCGGCGACGTCGATGGCGTCGTTCCGGCGGTTCCGGTACGGGACACTCTCAAGGAGGTCTCGGGTGAAACCGTCGTCGGGACGCGGGACCGTTCGGATCTGGTCGCGGTTCAGACCCCGCAGGGCTTCCGACGGGCTGCTCTCGAGTATGCACACTCGACATTCGAGGGCGATGCGAGTGATGATGCTTCCATGGTTGAGGCAACTGGTGGCAAGGTCGTTTGGATCGACGGGGATCCCGGCAACCTCAAGCTGACGTATCCGGACGATCTACGAGTGTTGGAAGGATTGTTGTGATGCGGGTGGGTTGGGGCTACGACGTTCACGCCTTCGGCGGTCTCGGACCTCTTCTGCTGGCAGGGGTGGTGATCGACCCTGATCGCGGTTTGGTCGGGACGTCGGACGCCGACGTCGTAGCTCATGCAGTGGCAGATGCCCTTCTGGGAGCTTCCAGTCTCGGCGATCTAGGGATGTTGTTTCCCTCTTCCGACCCACGGTGGGTAGGCGCCGATTCGATGAGGTTGCTGGCCGAAGTAGTCGAACTCTTCACAGATGCAGGATTCGGGGTGTCGCATCTGGACGTCACCGTGGTGGCGCAAAAGGTGCTGGTTTCACCCCACCGGCTGGATATGCGGGAGAACCTAGCGCAGGCCCTTCGGATTGGTGTGGAGCGAGTCTCTGTGAAAGCGACCACGACCGACGGGCTCGGGTTCGTTGGCCGAGACGAGGGTCTTGCAGCCGTCGCGGTCGTCTCGGCTGCGCGAGAAGGCTGATTCGCGCTGCACTCTCGGTGCCTGCCTCTGGTGCCTGGAGCACTAGCATCCGCCACCGAATGCAGGTTTTCAACTCTCTAGGCCGGAAACTCGAGACGTTTGTTCCTCGCGAAGAGGGCAAGGTGTCGATGTATGTGTGCGGTCCGACCGTGCAATCGGAGCCGCACCTCGGGCACGGCCGTGCCGCGGTGGCATTCGACGTCATGCGGAGGTATCTCCGGTGGTGTGGGTACGAGGTGACCCATGCTCAGAACGTTACTGATATCGAGGACAAAATCATCGCCGCCGCCAACGAAAAGGGCGTCCAGGTTGAGGATCTCGCCGCCGAGATGACTGCCCGGTTCGATGCTTGCTACCGCAGCCTGGCCGTGGAACGACCAGATATGGAGCCGCGCGCGACAGAACACATTGGGCAGATGCTTGATTTGATCCAGTCCCTCATCGACAGGGACCTTGCATATCCGGCCGGTGGTGACGTCTATTTCGCCGTTCGCGCGCTCCCCGGCTACGGCAAACTGTCTGGGCGCAATCTCGATGATCTTCAGGCCGGTGCACGGGTGGCCATCGGTGAGGCCAAGAGAGATCCGCTCGACTTCGCCCTGTGGAAAGGCGCCAAACCCGGCGAGCCCCAGTGGGAATCGCCGTGGGGTCCCGGTCGACCCGGCTGGCACATCGAATGCTCGGCAATGGCTGCCGAGTATCTCGGGGAGGGATTCGACATCCACGGTGGCGGTACGGACCTCATCTTCCCGCACCATGAAAACGAGATCGCCCAGTCTGAGGGTGCAGGTGCCCGACCGTTCGCTCGCTACTGGCTGCACAACGAGATGCTCAATCTCGGCGGCGAGAAGATGGCAAAGTCGACCGGCCACGTGATCGATTTGGCAACCGCGATTGACCGCTACGGAGGCGCTGCGGTCCGACTGTTCTATCTGCGAGCGCACTATCGATCGCCGCTCGAGTACTCCGAGCAGTTGCTAGACGACGCCGGCACTGCCCTCGGGCGTCTGAGAGCGTTCTGTAGGCGGAGCAACGGTTCCGAATCGGAACCGGATCCGGATCTGATCGGACGATTCACCGAGGCGATGGACGATGATTTCAATACAGCAGATGCGCTTGCGGTCGTCTTCGAGGCCGTCAAGGAAGGCAACCGACGGCTCGATACGGGTACAGACCCTGGTCCGGTAGCAGCGGCTTTCAGGGTCATGATTGGCGTGCTCGGCCTGGAGTTGGATGTCGGATTCGCAGGTGAGCTGGACCCGGCGCTGGTGGAGATTGCCGCCCGGTTTGGAGTCAATGAAGCTTCGACCGAAGACACGATGGAGGCATTGCTGACCAGGCGTGCCCTGGCCAGAGAAGAGCGTGACTGGTCGACATCGGATGCCATTCGAGACGACCTCGCCGGGATCGGGATGATCGTGGAGGACACGGCTGATGGCGCCCGCTGGCATCGGGGATAGCGTCGAGGGCCTGCACGCGGTCCGGGAGGCGATTCTGTCCGGGCGGGTGGAGCGACTGCTGATCGATCGGCGGCGTGCCGATGACATCGATGATCTAATAGGGGGCGAGAGTATCCCGGTGGACGTCGTAGATGACGTGAGGACGCAGGCACGTACCGATGCGCCCCAGGGTGTCATCGCCCGCTGCCGACCGATCTTGACGATCTCTCTCGATGAGGCTGTCGGCTTGGTCGATCCGGCTGCGCTGATAGTGCTCGATCATGTGGAAGATCCGCACAACCTCGGCGCCGTTGCCAGATCTGCTCGAGCTGCCGGGGTGCCGGTAATCGTCGTCGGAGACCGGCGGTCGGCCTTCATCGGGGCTGTGGCTTTCAAGGCCGCGGCCGGAGCACTCGAGCATGTGCGAGTGTGCGTCGTGAAGTCGATCGGCGATGCCGTGACCCGGCTGAAGAAGGCCGGAGTGTGGACGGTCGGGCTCACCGCCGACGCCGACAACAATCTGTTCGGACTGTCCCTACTCACGGAACCCGTGGCCATCGTTGCCGGCGCTGAAGGCAAGGGCCTCAGCCGACTGGTGGAGGAACGGGTCGATGTGCGCGCTTCGATCCCCATGGCGTCCGGGGTCGAGAGCCTCAACGTTTCGGTGGCCGCCGCCCTCGCCATGTTCGAAATCAGCCGGGTCCGCGCTAACTCCACCTGACCTATCCCCTTCTGGCGTTAGAAACCCGCCAGAATTGCGCGCTTCCTAACGCAGGAACGGATGAACGGCGTCGCTGTCGGGCGCGTGTGGCACTAATCTGTCTCCGTCGCCGGGTTAGCTCAGTCGGTAGAGCGCTTCTCTTGTAAAGAAGTGGTCGTCGGTTCGATTCCGACACCCGGCTCCAAGAAAGGCCTGCTCAGCGAGGGCGTCTCCGTCGCTCGTCCGGCTACTTCTTGATCCAGAAGGCGTGGCCGCAGTTGGGGCACGCAACCTCCGCTCCACCAGCACCCCACCAGTTCCCCATCCTTGTCTGACCGGTCTTTCGATAGGCAGAGACCTTCACCGGCTCTCCGCAGCTCTCACATGGATTGGTGGTCACCGTCTGCCACCAGTTCAGCAGCCACTTCAGCATGTACCCAAGGTACGACTCCCTGCGACTTCGAGTCAACCCAGGCCGCGGGCAGATCAGGACCTGCTCGGCTGATCGCTCAGCGGTCGATGAGCGATCGAATGCGTTGGCGGACGAGTGGCACGGCCTCGGCCTCGAACCATGGATTCTTACGCAACCACGGATTGTTGCGAGGCGATGGGTGCGGGAGCACGATGCGATCGGGTAGCAGATCTCGGTATCGCCGGACGGTCTCGGTGAGGGTCGGGGATCGGTCCGGGACGTATCGAGCCAGCGCATAGTTGCCCAGGATTACGCGGAGTACTTCGGAACTGAGCTGATCGAGAAGTCGATCGTGCCAAAGGGGTGCACATTCCGGGCGTGGTGGCAAGTCTCCCGACGACCCGGTCCCGGGATAACAGAACCCCATCGGGATGATGGCCACAATGTCGGGATCGTAGAACTCATCGACCGAGAGGCCCAGCCAATCGCGGAGCCGTACACCGCTCTGGTCATCCCAAGGCACACCACTCTCGTGCACCCGTCGCCCAGGTGCCTGGCCGATCAGCACGATCCGGGCATTGGGTCCTACCTGGACAATCGGCCTCGGCCCCGCGGGAAGGAACTCTGCACATACAGTGCAGGAGCGAACTTGAGCGAGGAGGTCCTCCAAGGACGTTTGAACCATGCTCGGCAGACTAGGTGGGCCGATGCGAGAGACACGTGAGAGACTGCTCGTGGTGGCCTACCCGGCTTGGATAGTGTTGACTCATGGAGCTCGATGAGCTGCTCGCCGAGCTTGCGGACGTGGCCACTCGGCTGGCGGAGCTTCCTGACGCGGCGTTCGAGGAAGGCCTGCTTCTGAGGATGCGGCAGGAGGAGTTGCGGGAGATATCTCGAGACCTGGTCCGTAGGACCGGGGATCCGGAGTCAGCTCTGGAGTTGGGACGCCGCCTCGAGCACCTAGAGTCCGAAAGGGACCGCTATCTATCCGCTCGGTTGGGTCACTCGGCTGCCGCGCAGACGGGGCAGGGCGGCGGCATGGATCCGAAGTATGTGCATGACATGCACGAAGCTATGGACAAGTCATTCCAACTCGATGAGTTGAACGCGGAGATCGATCGACTGCGTCGCCGTTTGAGGCGGCTGGAAGGCGACCGCCACTGGGGGCGTCAGATCTCACCGGCACCGTCCCGCACAGACCAGAAGCTGACGCACGATCTGCCTAGTACCGAAAATCCCCTGAATTTGCTGCCTCTGGGATACTCTCATGCTTGCAGTGGCTCTTTCTTCGCGTGATCAAGCGATTCTCGATTTCGAACGTTCCTGGTGGCTCATTCCCGGGCCAAAGGATCGCGCCATCAAAGAGCACCTCGACATCAGCGCCACGCAGTACTACCGATCGCTTCGTCGGCTGAGTGACGATCCCGAAGCGGCGCTGTACGATCCTCTGACGGTGCGGAGACTCCAGAGGTCGGCCACGACCAGGAAGGTGCATATCTCCGCTGCAGAAGGAGAAGACGGGTAGATGGGTAAGCACGCCGCTCCCGGATATGGGCGATTCACCAGAGAACTCTGGTCATTCTCTGCCCGGCTGCTCGTGGTGGCAGTGCTGTTCTTCGGTGCGATCTGGGCAGTCGTTACGTTCGTACCCGATTTGATAGCGGGCGACGACGGCGATGTGGTCGCCCAAACCGACGACAGCGACGACACATCGACGACGGAAGCGTCAGACACGTCGGTGCTGCATTCCACCGTCTCCTCAGTCGCGCAGCCGGTCACGACCACCACGATCACCCTTCCGCCAACGACTACGACGACTGTCCCTCCTGAGAGGGCACCTGCCGATGTTGTCGTGCTCGTTCTCAACTCGACCGGCCAGAGTGGCCTTGCCGCCACTGCAACGGCCGCATTGGATGCCCTCGGCTACCAGACGCTCGAACCGGACAACTGGTCGACCACCTTGTCTGGATCACAAATCTTGTTTGCACCTACGTTCGCGGCCGAGGCCTACACGCTGGCGGCCGAGTTTCCCGACGGAGACGTGCTGGCCAATCCGAGTGCCGACCCATCGGCAGATATCGTGGTGATTCTCGGGACGGCCTACGTTCCGTGACCGAACAGCCGGACGAGCGACACGCGAGCGTCTGGCCGATCTGGGCCTGGATCATGGTGTTGCTGGGCCTGGCAGTAACCGGTGTCGGCATCGTCGGCGGCGTGTTCTCCCGCTCGCTGCTGCTCGACCTGGTCTCCTTCTGGCCGGGATTGATCCTCGTCATGCTCGTGGCAGCTGCTCTGTACCCGTTTCACCGTGGTCAGTGGAGTCGATTGGCGGCGGTGGTGCCGCTCCTCGTGCTCACCTGGCTCGGGTCGACGATCGCGCTTCACCTCGCAGAGTGGAGTGTGCTTCCCTCGGCGGCTGCGGACTTCGATGGACCGCCCGTCGGTGCCGTCGCCGCCGGGAGTATGACCCTGTCGACAAGCGGTGAGTTACTGGTGACCTTTGAGACCGGCTCTTCTCTTTATGCGGTGGAGATGATGAGGCGAGGTGGATCGACTCCTCCGGCCAAAAGTCTGGAACGTGTCGATGCCGATGTCGCGCAAGTTGTCATCGGTGAGCGAGAGTCGGCAGGCTGGTTTGCTACGCAGGGATGGCGGCTGAAACTCGCTCGGGAAACGATCTGGAATGTAGACCTGGACGCCGGTCAGGTGACTGCAGATTTGAGTACCGGTTCGCTTTCCTCCCTACGATTGGCGGGCGCAGGAGACGTACAACTGCCTGCTCCTGTGGGCCAGGTGGAGGTGAGTGTGGAAGGTCGATTCGTAATCCAGCTACCCGCCGACGCTCCTATGAGTGTCATCGGGACCAACGTCGACGTACCTGCGGGTTGGTCCACAGAAGATGGAGAATCGCTGTCGCCTGCAAGCGGCGATGGATATGTGGTGACCGTAACGGAAGGCGCCTCGCTGGTGGTCAGAGAGTCATGACGACGCCGACCACACCCTACGAACGCATCCGGAAAGTGGGTGTCACGATCTGGACCGGACTGGGCGGGATTGCCGTTCTGGGACTGATGGTCTGGTTGTTGATCCAGATGCGGATCATCTGGTCGCCCGTCGTGTTTGCGGTGGCCATCGTCTACGTTCTCAATCCGCTGGTCAACCGACTTCAGAACCGCCACGTCCACCGCGTGATCGGATCGTGCCTGTCCTATCTGCTTCTAGTGGCGGTTCTGACTGCAGTCGGGTTCGTCGTTGTGCCGATCATCCGTTCTCAGGCGATAGCTCTGGCTGAGGAGGTGCCCGTCATCTTCGATCAAGTCACTGAGACGGCACAGGAACTCGCCGACCGGTTCGATGTCAACATAGAGATGCCGGGGTTCGACACGATCAGCGAGTGGTTCTCGCAGACAGAGAATCAGACTCGGCTGACCGACCTTGCGTCGGGTGTATTCGATGTGGCGGCAACGGTGGTCGAAGCCGTTCTGCTGTTCCTACTAGCACCGGTCCTCGCCTTCTACCTCCTCGTGGATGCTCCATCCACACAGAAAGCCGCAAGAGCGCTCATACCGGAGGACGTTCGCGATGAGGTCTTGCACGTCGCCAGGTTGGTTGGGAAGGCTCTCGGTGGGTTTGTCCGGGGCCAACTCTTGGTGGCGCTGATCGTTGGTGTACTGACCAGCTTTGCACTCTGGATCATCGGCCTCCCGTTGTGGTTGATCATCGGCGCAATCACCGGGCTACTCAACCTGGTGCCGTTTGTCGGTCCCACCTCCGGCGGCGCTCTCGCGGTAGCGGTCTCGCTGGCACTCGGTGACTGGGGCATGGCGTTAGGGGCCGCGGTCGCCATGGTCATCGTCCAGCAGATCGACAATCACATGATAAGTCCGATCATTCTCCGGGCGACGGTCAAGCTGCATCCGGTGATGATCATTCTTGCCTTGCTGGTGGGAGGGTCGCTGGCCGGGCTCCTCGGAGTGCTAGTGGCGGTGCCGATGGCAGCAGTGGGCAAGATCATCATCGCCCACATGTGGCGCACCCGGATCCTCGGCCAGTCGTGGGAGGAGGCATCGGAGGCCACTCTGCAAGAGTACGAACCGCCGTCGGCCGAGAAGCTGCTGGGTCGATTCCAGAGGATCCGTGAGATGCAGGTTTCTACCGGCGATGTCTCCCACCAATCCCACGGCGTGCCGGACGATCGTGACGAAGCATTCAAGCCGGAAGACTCCA
>JBLYYS010000229.1:0-2997 GCA_048550235.1 Acidimicrobiia bacterium
AGGTATCGGACCTTCAGCCGAAGTCAACCGTTATCTGGCCGGAACCTCGTACGCCGTCGTAGATACTTTCAACGATGATGTCGTGCTCGACACGTTTGCCGGGTCCCTGGCCACAGGCCTTCCCGGCGCGCAGGATTTCTGGGTGGCTTCCACTCTGGACGACACCTTGACCTGGGATCTCGAGAGCGGCAACTGGTCCGTCGTGCTCATGAACGAGGATGGATCGGCCGGCATCGATAGTGCCGTCACAGTGGCAGGCAAGGTCCCGTTTTTGCGGCCGATCGGTGCCGCACTGATCGTGGTGGGACTGATAGGGCTCGTTGTCGGTGTCGTTCTGACGTACTTCGGTATCAGGAGCGAACGTGAGGTGGCCGTTCCTACGGAACCCCAGCCGCCACTCGAACCGGCTCCGGCTGTGTAGGCAGCGAATCGAAGAAGGGGCCCTCGCATTGCGGGGGCCCCTTTCTCTACTGCATGGCCTTCTCGTAGGTGGTCCCGAAGCTGACGACTTCAAAGCCGAGGCTCTGATATAGGCGATAGGCGCCGTGCGGGTTCTCCACATGCACTCCGAGCGCCGCCTCCTCCATGCCGGCGGCCGCCAAATCTCGAAGGCTCGCACAGATGAGCGCACTAGCGACACCTTTGCCGCGCCACTCTCTGGCCGTCGAGATGAACTCGGTCCAACCTCGTAGCCGGTTGTTGTGCTGGTTCTCTGGACCGTTGATGAACGTCCGCACCTGCCCAACAACCCGATCGCCTTCCCACGCAACCTTCCACAATGCCTCGTCGCGATATGGGAACTCGAGAAATGCGGTCCAGTCCTTCTCCGTCGGTTCGGAGAACCCCCAGTGATCGCGGAAGGCTTCGGTGTCTGCCTCCCAGATGCTTCGGAGGTCGTTCTCCTGAACCGGCCGTACCTCGAGACCGTCGGGGAGCGGGATGTCCGGGATGCCGTCGAGGTTGGGCCGGACAAGGGTGGCTCCGTGTTGAATCGGCCGGTAGCCATTGGCTTCGAGGAGGGCAGCGCTTCCCGTCGCGCCTTCATCGACGTCGGTGCGATAGACCTTCAGACGATCAGTGTCATGTCGCGACGCGCGCGCGGCCAGGTGCTCCTGCGCCCAATCGAGCATTGCCGAACCGATCCCTTGATTACGCCATCCAGCCGCCACTTTGCACATGTGGCGGTATACGCGCGGGCCGTCGATCTCGTCCCACCACCGGGTTGTGACGTAGGCGATTGCCTCGCCCGCGACCTCAACGAAACGGAAGTCGCGGGCAACATTCATGTGCTCTGTGTTGCGGAATGCGACCTCGACCTCGTCGGCGGTCATTACCGAGTCGGTTTGGCCATCAGCCTTCGCCTCGTCAACGACAAGATCGGCGACGACTTGATAGTCGCCGGTTCGATCAAGCGGTCGGGTTCCGATGCCCGGGATGTTGGGAAGCTTCATTCCTTTGACCCTACGAGGATCGGTGTCGGCGGGCCGGGTATTTTCCTGTCAGGCTTCCGGGCTGCGCGCCGTCACCAGAGAGGATTTTCGCACCCATATGAGTTCGTCCGGCCGGCGCAACCGCAGCCAGCGGTCGGCGTGGTTGACCACATCGGAGAGGCGTTCCCCGGAGCCATCCTCGGCGAGTAGCTGACCATCGATCCGATGGCCGCCCACCAACCGCAGCACCGACGGGGTCTCATGCCAGTAGCCCTCGAGATCTAGTTCAGTCGGGACAACGGATGCCGCGCTCACAGCATCTTTGAGGATGAGTACGAACTCACCGTCGGCATCGACCGCAGGGAGTGCATCTCCCGGCTCCTCGATGAGGTCTCTGACCGTCTGTGGCCCTCCATGGGTCTGGGCAAAGTCGGCCAGAAACAAGCGGGCCTCGATGACCCGCCCGTCCGACAAGAAGAGATTGGCCGGACTGGAGTGCTTCTCGACGATGAGTCCGTCACTCATAGGACGCCGGTTCGCGACAGATACGGATCGAGGGCTTGGATGTTGGTGACCTTTTGTGAGGCCTCGGCGGGATCGATTTTCCCGGCTTTGAGGAGTTCGATGATCGAGGAGTCCATTGTTCTCATTCCGTCCTTCCTGCCGGTTTGGAGCGCCGATGGGATCTGGAACGTCTTGCCTTCACGGATGAGGTTGGCAACTGCCGCGTTGCACATCATCAGTTCGAGAGCAGCTACGCGCCCCGACTGGTCGACCCGCTTGAACAAGGTTTGACTGATGACCGCCTTGAGGCTGTCGGCCAGAGTGGATCGGATTTGCGGCTGCTCGCGAGCGGGGAAGACCTCGATGATGCGGTCGACAGTCTTGGCTGCGTTGAGTGTGTGCAGGGTTCCGAAGACGAGATGGCCGGTTGCAGCCGCTTCGAGCGCAAGTCGGATTGTTTCCAGGTCGCGCATCTCGCCAACCAGGATGATGTCGGGGTCTTCTCTCAGAGCAGCCCGGAGCGCGGCGGCGAAACTCTCGGTGTGATTCCCGACTTCCCTGTGGCTTACAAGCGCCTTGGCGCCCTTGTGAACGAATTCGATGGGATCCTCGATCGTGATCAGGTTGTCGGAGCGATTCCTGTTGACCTCATCGATGATGGCCGCCAGAGTCGTCGACTTTCCGGATCCGGTCGGCCCTGTGACCAATACCAGGCCCTGCTCCAGGTAGGCGAGGTTCCGGATGTCGTCCGGCAATCCGAGGTCGGAGCACGAGAGGATCGTCGAAGGGATCAAACGAAACACTGCCCCCACTCCTTCCTTCTGGACGAAGAGATTGGCGCGGAAGCGGGCAAGGCCTTCTAGCTCGAAGCCGTAGTCGACGTCGCCGGTGTCCTCGAAGATCTTCCACATGGACTGAGGAGTGATCTCTTGAAGCAGTTGTCTCAGAGGGGCGTCTGTGAGGTCGGGGCTCTTCAAACGGACGAGGTCACCGTTGATTCGCATGATGGGAGGGTTGCCGGCCACTAGGTGGAGGTCTGAAGCCCCATGTTCGGACATGGCGC
>JBLYYS010000230.1:0-2689 GCA_048550235.1 Acidimicrobiia bacterium
GGATTCGACTCACCCGCCGGTGACGATGTCGAAGACCGATCCGGTGTCCTTGTCGCTGAGTATCAGCTTGGTTCTGCCGTCCGGAAGGATCTCCTCTTTGACAATCGCATGGCCGTCGTGACGTCGGATCTCCTTCGAGATCCTTGGGGTCGCTCCACCGCGCCACTCGACATCGACCGGTTCCCACTGCTTGCTCTCCGCCGAGCGGAAGGCTGCATCCATCACGGCGTTGACCACGTAACCGTCGTAGAAGGTTTCCACCGGGTCGGTACCCGCGTCCATTGAGTTGAACATGTCGGTGAACATATGGACATATCCGAGTTCGGTCACCTCGTCACCTACCGGGAACAGCCAGCCTTCGGTTGACTCGATCTTCTCGGCGACGTAGCCGTCTCCTCCGCCAGAGGTGTACATCTCGAAGCCGGTTCGCAGGAAGTTGTTAGTCCAGATCGTTCCTTCGGTTCCCGCCACTTCATCCCGGAGGTCCATGCCGCCCCGGAAGGTCCAGCTGACCTCGAACTGGCCGAGAGCCCCGGACTCGAACTTGATGAGTACGACCGCGTTGTCCTCGGCCTCGATGGGGTGCACGAGGGTGTCAGCCCATGCCATCACTTCGACGGGTCGGTTGTCTTTGCCGACATAGCTACGGATGATCTCGATGCAGTGACAACCGAGATCGACAATGGCGCCGCCGCCGGCGTTGGTCTTGTCCCAAAACCAGGCACTGTGCGGGCCGGGGTGGGTCTCGCGCGACCGCACCCAGGTGACATCTCCGATCGCACCATTGCGGACTGAGTTCAGAGCTTTGAGAGTCTTGGGTGTGTAGACGAGATCCTCGAGGTAACCGGCGAAGATCCCGGCCGCTTCCACCTTGTCGAGAATGCGCTTCGCCTCGGCCGCGTCCCGGGCCAAGGGCTTGGTGCACAGCACGGCCTTGCCGGCGTCGGCGATCAGACCGATTGCCTCTTCGTGGAGGAAGTTGGGGAGTCCGACTACCACCACGTCGGTATCAGGGTGATTGATCGCATCTTCCAAGGAGGTCGTTGTCTGAGGGATATCCCACCGTTCCGCGAACGCCTTGCCTCGTTCCTCGGATCTCGAATAGACCACTTCGACCCGGTCCCGGCCGCGCTGGCCGTGCAGCGTCATGGTGTAGAAGTCACCGATCAGGCCGGTGCCGAGCATTGTGACTGAGTGTCCACTCATCGCCTTCTCCTTTTGAAACATGCCTGTATAGACAACTTAGCGCACGGGATGCCCTCGGGGGATCCCTGAGAAGGAGCGGCAATCTCAGGGTTCTTAGAGGGTCATTCCTAATGGTCGAACTGCGCCCATCGGTGCAATCTGGTGAAAGAAAGACATCACGCAAGGAGACCATCGATGACCACCGCAACCGTTCCCACCACCTATGAGGTTCCTGCCCAGTCACGCAAGATGGCGATGCTCGGCCACCTCTCCGCTTTCATCACGTTCGTCGGCATTCCTTCTTTGGTCGGCCCGCTGGTTGTGTGGCTGTTCAATCGGGACGATCCCTTCGTCGAGGAACAGGCCAAGGACGCGCTGAACTTCAATATCTCGTTTTTGATCTACGGGATGGTGGCCGCCTTCTCAATCATCCTGCTGATCGGTCTTCTGGCCCTGCCGGCGGTGCTGATCACCTGGTTCGTCCTGGTCATCGTTGCGTCGATTCGAGCAGCTAATGGCGAGAACTACCGCTATCCGTTGACCATCAAGTTCGTTTCATAACTCTCCTCCCAACCGCTGCACGGGTCCCGGATTCCGGGGCCCGTGTGCGCGTCTCGTCGGCTCACCGGCAGGTGCTGTCCTTCGCAGGTAGGCTCCTGCCTGCATGAGGGGGCTCAAGTGAGTGGTAGCGAGACGCTCGAAGCAATCGTCCAATCCGCAACAGACGCGATCGTGACTGCCGATGGCAACGGCGATGTCGTTACCTGGAATCCCGCCGCGGCGCAGATGTTCGGACATAGCCCTGACGAAGCTGTCGGTCGTTCATTGACGATGCTGGTACCCGAACGATTCCGCGATGCCCACACCGCGGGCATGGCCAGGGTGGTCGCCACGGGAGAGACCCGCATCATCGGGCATACGGTCGAGGTCGCCGGCCTGCACAAAGACGGTACCGAGTTCCCGATTGAGTTGTCGCTATCCACATGGCTGGTGGATGGAGAACGATTCTTCGCGGGGATCATCCGCGACGTCAGCGAACGGGCTGCAATGGCGCGGGAGCTCAAGCGCTCAGAGCAGCGACTTCAAGCGATATTGCGGTCCGCCAACGATGCGATTATCTCGATCGACGCCGGTGGGACGGTCGTTTCCTGGAACCGCCATGCTCAAGAACTCTTCGGGTACGAAGAAGCGGAAATGGTAGGCGAGTCCCTGGGGGCGATCATTCCAAAACGCTTTCGCGACGGTCACGACACCGGAATCGAGCGGGTGACCAGCGGCGGCGAGCATCACGTCATCGGCCAGACCGTAGAGTTGGCGGCACTTCACCGCGACGGCCGCGAGTTCCCGATCGAACTGTCTCTCGCCACCTGGACGGCCGAAGGTGACCGGCTCTTCATCGGGATCATTCGCGACATCACAGAGCGCAAGCGGGCTGAGGAGGCACTACAGATCGCCAATAAGTCCCTCGGTCAGAAGAATGAGCAACTCGAGGCTCTCTCCGCCA
>JBLYYS010000231.1:0-8521 GCA_048550235.1 Acidimicrobiia bacterium
CATGCCGTTTTCAAACAAACTGATGCCGACGTCGCCAGCTTCGATGCCGGATACGGCTCCGCCTATTTGGCCAGACAGACCGGTCAGAAGAGAGCCCGTGAGGTCTTCTTCCTCGGCCGCGATTACTCGGCCGATGAGGCCGTGGAGATGGGAATGGCCAATCTCTCAGTTGACCACGAGGAACTGGAAGCAGTCGCCCTCGAATGGGCCAACGAGATCAACGCCAAGAGCCCGACTGCGATCATGATGCTCAAGTACGCCTTCAACCTCCCGGACGACGGATTGGTCGGGCAACAACTCTTCGCAGGCGAGGCCACTCGCCTGGCATATGGAACCGACGAAGCCCGCGAAGGGCGCGATGCGTTCCTCGAGAAGCGGGACGCGGATTACTCGAAGTACCCGCGCCAGATCTGATGAACCAACGTCGAGCCTGGTGGGAGGCCTCCCGACCGCATACCCTGCCGGCAGCCGCCACACCCGTCATGGTCGGAACCGGGCTGGCCGTCGATAGTGGTGTCTTCCGATGGGGTCCCTTCTTGGCCGCCTTGTTGGGAGCGTTGGCTATTCAGGTGGCGGCCAACTTCACCAACGACCTCTCCGATGCCCGCAAGGGGGCCGACACCGAAGAGCGCATCGGTCCGCAGCGAATGGTGGCAACCGGCATCATCTCGGAGAAGCAAATGACGTGGGCGACGGTGCTGGCATTTGCGCTGGCCTCAGCCGCAGGCGTGTATCTGATCTTCGAGGCCGGGTGGGTCATCGCTGCGATCGGCGCCACCTCGATTCTGGCGGCGATCGGTTACGTCGGAGGGCCGCGCCCCTACGGATACCACGGCCTCGGAGAGGTCTTCGTATTCGTCTTCTTCGGTCTGGTGGCGACCGTAGGAACCCGATACGTGTTCGATCGGTCGGCCCCCCTCGATGCTTGGCTACTGGCGATTCCGGTGGGTTTCCTCGTAACGGCCATTCTGGTGGCCAACAACGTACGGGATATCGAGACCGACGCCGCCACCGGCAAGCGAACCCTTGCAGTCATCCTCGGGCGTGCGCGAACCCGAGCATTGTTCGCCGTACTGGTATTCGGATCGTTCGTGGCCATCGCCGTATTTGGCGTATTCGGGTGGACCCCGCAGGCCACCCTTTTTGCGGTGTTCCTGGCTCCGTTCAGCTCCAGCCTGGTCCGGACCGTGTACGCCAAGACGGAAGGTCCTGCCCTCATCCGCGTGCTGAAAGGAACTGCCCGACTCCATCTGCTGGTTGGGCTGGTATTGGCGGCCGGAGCCGCGGTCGGAAGCGCCTAGGAACTCCTGATAGCTCCCAGGCGTTACCAGCCTATGCGCAGACTTCTGCTGGGCCTCATCCTCCTCACCGCTTGCACCGCTTGCACCGCCACAGATTCTCCCACCTCAACCACCTTGGTCGTCCCGACGTCAACTCCTGCGACGACATCAGTCCACACTGCTTCGGTCACCGTCCCTACCCCCTCTGATCCGGAATCGCCCCCGGCGCTCATCGAGCACCCGATCACCATGAGCGCCGATGACATCCGAGGAGCCGGCGCCATCCGCGACGGTCGGGGACCCGCAGGTGACTTCGCGATCATCTTCTCCAACGGCGATGACACGCAGCGACAAGCAGTTCTGGACGTGCTGTCGGCTCCCACCGCGTGGAATGCCCAGATGCTGACCGGCATGGCTCTGGGCCGTCCGACGGCTTCGAGTTATCCCGAAGCCGAATGGCCCTCCGACCTGCGAACAATGATCGAAGGCACCCGGGACGAGGTGGCCGCCGAGGTGTTCGGGGAGCGGGCACCGCTGGCCGTCAACCTCATGCAGATGATGATGTACTGGTGGAGCGACAACGAAGACGCAGAGAGTGCCGTCTGGTACGACATACCGGAGGTGCTCGGCGAGCTGGAAGGCGAGTTCACCGGTTCCGCCTTCGATGGCGAGGCCGTCATCGGATCGGACACCGGCGAGCGCCACACGCTCACGGTCCGGGCCCAGTGTTCGTGGCGGAACGACGAATGCCACTGGGCAGTTCTCGACGGGCAGTGGCTTCGAGTTTACGGCGGGCATCCTGAGTACCGACAGATCAACCGGGGCGATGAGCTCGATCCGACCGCGCTGCCCGCACTAGCGGACGGAACAATCGCCGTGTCTGTGGCCGGCGATTTGGTACTGCTGGAACCCGATGGAGGGCTGATGGGGCACTTGCCGTTCCACCAGGCCGACTATTCCCAACGCTGGACCGGCTCCCCGCGCGTCGTCGGGCCGGACGGCGGTCTCTATCGTCTGACAACGGACGGCCTGACGCCCACACAGGACAATCCTGAACAGATCGAGCTTCGCGACAGCTCAGTGCTCGCCTGGGAAGGCGAAGGATGGCGGATCACCAACCAATCGGGTGACCTGATCTTCGGACCTGCTTGGGGAGACACATGGATCGATAGCACCGGTCGTGTAGTCAGCATTGCTGGAGAAAAAGAGACAGTCACTTTCGATATCGACAGCCGAGCCGTCGAATATCTCTCGAAGGAGTGCGTCGTCCTTCATGCAGGAGAATCCATTCTGTCTTGCCGGCGTCAGAGCCCCGAAACATCGACCCTGGAGTCAACGAATGGAACCGTACTGGTCGGCGTCGAACAGTGGGGTCCTCTCTACGAGGCCGCCGGATGGCCGTGGCCGCTTCCTCAAGGGTCCACCATCACCGGTCACTGGCGAAGTGTCTACCCAGGGCCCGACGACGACACCTACCTGCTCCGTTGGGGTGGAGAATGCGAGTCGACCGATACCTACCTGCTGCACGACGGAGAACTCCGGCACATCACCGGCCTCGACCTCGAATCGGCTCCGTCCGCCTACCCCGGCGGGTGGCTGTCCGACGGACGGGCGGTATTTGCCCTAGCGGGCTACAACTTCGGTTGCAGAACCCAGGCTGAGGTGCCGGGGGTCTACGCAGTCTTCGTAGACGGAGAAGTGGAGTTGCTATGGGACAGCGGCGGCCGTGATCTCAGCGTGGCTGTGTTGTCGAAGTGAATCCTCGCTCCCAGCCCCTAATCTGGCACCGCCACAGAGAGGGAGCCCCGTGTCCGAACTCGAACCACTTTTTTCTCGTAACGAGCAGTTCGCCGAATCCTTCGAGGGTCGGGACCTGCCGATCAAGAGCCGGTTCCCGCTGGTGGTCGTTAGCTGCGTCGACCCACGCACCTCCCCTGTGCATTTCCTCAATCTGGAGATAGGCGATGCCTACGTCATGCGTACTGTTGGCGGGAGGGTCACCGACGCCGTCGAAGCCGAACTGGCCATCCTGGCGTTCTTGCAGGAGCGAAACTCGGGTTCGCCAGCCGCCCTCAACGCCATGATCATCCACCACACCGATTGCGGAATGCAGAAGATCTCATCGGCAGAAGCACGAGCCGCCCTCACACAATTCATGGGCACCGGTCGACTCGCCGAGGTCTACCCGGCGCCGGATCCAGAGGAGAGCGTCCGGTTCGATGTCGAGAGGTTGCGCAGTTCGCCGACAGTCCCGAGCGGCATCACCGTTACGGGTCACGTATACGACGTTAAGACTGGACGCCTCAACCAGATTGTTGCATAGGCCTGATCAATCCGGTCGACCGATGAAGTCGCCAACCAGTTTGGCAACATCACCAGGTGACTCGCCGATGACTGCGTGTCCTGCCTTGGGCACTATCGCCGCCCCATTGTCGACTGCCCTGGCCATGCACCGTGCGTAGCCTGCGTACCGACTGTCATCACCACCAGCCACAGCCAGAAGTGGCACAACCAGTCGATTTAGGTCGCCACCAAGGTACGGCTGTGCGCCCTGGCCCATTCCCCGGAGGGCTGCGGCTAGGCCGGAGGGAGTGTTTTCTACTCGGAGTGCACGGTCTGCGTAGCGCCACTCTGCCGAGCGGCGCCGCAATCCGGCAAACATCTCCCGCGCAAGCCACTCGTCTATGAATGCCTCGACACCCAGATCCTCTATCCGACCGGCCAGGACATCGTCCGAGACACTGCGTCGCCGTCTCAGCTCAGGATCCCCGATACCCGCAGAAGCGGAAACAAGGATGAGACGATCGATCAGCTCCGGCCTGGTTAGAGCAACTCCGAGGGCAATCCTCCCTCCTTGCGAATAGCCGAGTAGCGCCGGCAGCTCAGCAATCGACTCCAGCACTGCCGCAACCACAGAGACCGCGACCTCGAACGTGATCGGTTCGACCTGAGTCTGTCCGTGCCCCGGGAGATCCACTGCAACAACACCTACCTCGAGCAGCGAAGCCAGTTCCTCGAACGATCCACCATGCTGCGTGAACCCGTGCAAAGCAACAAGACCAACCGGCCCGTCTCCGAACTCCCTCAACGTCACATGCCCAAACTTGGTTTGTGTTTCCCTCACAGGCGGTAGTGTGGCCGCGCTGATGCGCACTTCCAACCGCAACTACGCAGCCACGGTGCCGTTCGTCGAGGCGCTAACCCGCCTCGGGCTCCAACATGCGGCGATTACTCCCGGATCACGCAACACGCCCCTCGCCTTCGCCTTCGCTGCCAACCCCGACGTCACGGATAGCTCGCACCACGACGAGAGATCCGCCGGCTTCTTCGCGCTTGGAATGGCGCGCGCGACGAGGCGACCCGTTGCCCTGGTCTGCACGTCGGGTACTGCGGCGGCCGAGTATCTGCCGGCAATCATCGAGGGACGAAACGCCCGGATCCCGCTGATCGTGCTGACCGCGGATCGACCTCCGGAGACCCGGGACGTCGGCGCCCCGCAGACGATTGATCAACACGGGATGTACGGCCGGGCCGTCAAGTGGTCGTACGAAGCGCCGGTTCCGCAGGCGACACCCGACATAGTCAATGCTTTCACAGCATTGGCCGGCAGGGCATGGTCGGCTGCCATCGAAGCCCCAATGGGACCCGTTCATTTGAACCTGCCTTTTCGCGATCCGCTGGCGCCGACCTTCGTTGCCGGTGACGTACCGGATGATCTACCGGAACCGCTCTTCCCTTCGTACTCGCCCTCTCCCCCGGCGACTCCACCTGTCGAACTCATCGAACGCGTCTTCAACTCCTTCGTGTCACGAAGGACTCTGATGATCGCCGGCCCAACCGATGATCCAGGGTTTGCAGCTCCGGCCGCCGAACTCGCCACCAGGGGCCAGATACCGTTGATTGCCGACCCGCTGTCGGGGCTGCGGGCGGGTAACCACGACCTCACGAACGTGATATCCACCGGCGACTGGCTGGCACGGCGCGGAGACCTCGACAACTCTCTGCGACCGGAACTCGTACTCCGGTTCGGTGCCACACCCACCTCCAAGTCTCTGACCGACTGGCTGGCAGCCAACCGGGATGTGGAACAGATCCTGTTCGAAGAAGCTGGATGGAGGGACCCTTCCGCTTCGGCGGACCATCTGATCCGCAGCGACCCGACGGGGGCTGCAACCATGTTGGCAGCGCGAATCAACGAGCCGGTCAATCCTGCCTGGGTCGACCAGTGGCGACGGGCTGAGAGCGCGATCATCGAGAGCTACGACGTCCCGTTCCCCTCCGAACCGGCAGTGGTGCGGGCACTCAATGCCTCACTGCCTTCTGGAGCCGCTCTCTGGATTGCGTCGTCGATGCCGATTCGCATGATGGATGCGTTCTTCACTCCGATCGAACGCGACGTCGCCTTCTACGGCAACCGGGGCGCCAACGGCATCGACGGGCTCATCTCATCCGCCCTCGGCACCGCGGTGGGAACAAGTCGGCCCACCTTTGTGTATGCAGGCGACCTATCGACGCTGCATGACTTGACGGCGCTCGCCACAGCCGTCCGCATGAAGGTTCCGGTCACGGTCGTGCTGGTCAACAACGACGGTGGGGGGATCTTCCACCTGTTGCCCCAAGTCGACTTCCCGGAGGCGTTCGAGAAGCATCTCGGCACACCGCACGGCCTCGACTTCTCAAAGATCGCTGAAGCCTTCGGAATCGAACACCAGCTCCCGACCACCAGCGATGCTCTCGGCGAACTGATAGCCACAGCGGCGACGGAACCGCGCATCATCGAAATCAAAACGGACCGCCAACAGAGCGCCGACCTCCTCCGCCAAATGTGGCAACAGGTAGCGAACGCCTAGCGCCAATGGCTAGAGGCCAAAGGCCAAAGGCTGTGATCCCGACGAGTCGGGATCACCTACGCCTCTGTCAGCAGCGAAAGTACCGGCCCGAACTTGAGCCGCGTCTCCTCGAGTTCGAGTTGTGGAATCGAGCCGGACACGATCCCTGCACCGGCGAACAACCTGGCTTGGGCACCGCGCAACAATGCACATCGAAGGGCAACTGCTATCTGGCCATCACCTTCGGCCGTAGTCCACCCGATCCCTCCCGAATACCAGCCGCGATCGATCTGCTCCATCTTCTCGATCATGGCCACGGCGTCGCTCGTCGGCGAACCCCCGACCGCCGGCGTCGGGTGCATCGCCTCGACCACATCCAGCAGTCCTCGACCTGACAGCAACGTCCCCTGGATACTCGTCGACAGGTGCTGGACGTTGGCCATCCGACGCAGAGTTGGAGTAGATGGCACTGAAATCTCGGACGTCAGTGGCTCCAGCCGGCTGGAGATGTCCTCAATCACGAGCCGGTGCTCATGGCGGTTCTTGGTGCTGGCCATGAGTTGCTCGCCCAACTGGCGATCGTCATCCTCTCCTTCACCGCGCGCGGTTGTTCCGGCGAGCGGCTCCGACATGACTCTGGCTCCTCGTACCTGAGCAAGAAGTTCCGGCGATGCTCCCACGAAGGCGTCTTCGCCCGACTCCCAGGCGTATGTGAAACAGCTGGAATACCCGGAACGAAGCCTGCCCGCCAGCTCGAACGGATCCGAAGCGACATCCGATGTCACAACTACCGAGCGGGCCAGCACGACCTTCTCGAAGGCCCCACCGTCAATAGCCTCCACCGTTTCCTCAACGGCCTGCATCCAATCGCCGGGAGGAGGAATCGATTCGATGGATCGGTCCGCGGCATGGCGCCGAACCGCCAATCCAGGTCTCTTCAGTCGACGCAGGAGGGCGAGCACTACCTTTTCGTCTCCAGGCTTGGTCGCCACGATCAGCTTGGTGGAGCCTCCATCGCGAACGACGGCCGCCTGGGGCAGAACAACGCGGGCCGGCCCGTAGTTGTTCCACTCCTCACCGGTTGGTCCATCTTGCGAGAAGGAGTAGCCGAGCACGAAGCGGGCGTCGACAGAGTCTGGAATCTCATCGGCGAGCCGCGCCAGTCGTCCCTCCCCGGAGGAGACCTGTGCTTCCCATGTCGAGCCGATCGCGCCGATCTCCGTCTCTCCGGGGCGCCCGAAGTACACCGCGGGAGAAGCGAATGAGTGAGCAGAACGGACAAACTCGAGCGGATCCAATCGGATCTCCACCGAGGCAACACTAAATCCAGCGCCGTCGGAAACGAACGAAGCCTCGAGTTGGTCGAGAGTTGAGCGGGCAATCAGCAAGGGCGCACGATTCTACGGCTGTTGCCCATCGGATGGAATCTCACGTTGTCACGTCGTTGAAGAAACCGACTGCGATCTTCGCCACTGCTGCAGGTTGCTCCATAGGCAAGAAATGCCCCGTGTCAGAAATCACCATGGAGGTGGCGTTCCCGAACCTGGATCGTAGATCCTCGAGGAACGGCTCGTCGTGCGTGTCGGAATGCTCTCCGGCCAGCAGCAGAACTGGAATCCCGATCTCCTCGAGGCGTTCGTAGGCCCCGTGAGCCGACCCACCCCGATACACCTCGGCCTCATGCTCGGGTCGGCAACGAAGCCGCCAATCCCCGGCTTCATCGACTAGGGCGCCCTGCACATAGGCGTCCATTACCTCAACGTCCCACCGCGCAAAGGCCGGCTTGGAAGCGAAGTTTGAGAATGCCGCCGACGGAGAGGAGAACACCGCCTTGCGCCGCAACGCCCCATGGACCATGGGATTCTCGAAACGTCCAAACGGTGGCCGGAAGACGATCGGTTCGACGAGTACCAGGGCCTCGAACGTACCGGGCCGGAGAATCTCCGCCATGGCCAGTGCGGCCCCTCCCATCGAGTGGCCTATACCGAACCGCTTCGATTCCGAGGATTGCTCTATCACCGCGTGCACATCGGCGGCAAAATCCCACCAATCGAACGGCAACTCCCCGGGGTCAGATTCGCCGTGCCCGCGGCTGTCCCAGGCAGTCACCGACCCCTCGTAACCCTCTCGCAGGACGTCGACCAGGGGCGTCCAGACCTCCTTGCAGAAACCGGTGGCATGGGCGAGCAGCAGTCCGACATTGGTCCGGCCGGGCCATCGGAGTGCGGAAATGACCCCGGCTCCACCTCGGAATGAGACGGGTTCAGGCACCGACGTGGTTGTTGATTCCTTCGAAGGCGTTGATGAAGTCGCGCAGTTCCTCTTCGGTTCCGGCGTCGGAGAAATCATCGAAGTAGTAGACACGCCCCCACGCTACCGCCGCGGCCGCATGTTGAACGCCGTCAGGGTCCA
>JBLYYS010000232.1:0-13318 GCA_048550235.1 Acidimicrobiia bacterium
CCAGCGAGTTCAACCACGAGTTCGCAGTCATCGCCGCCGCCACCTACGAAGAGTTGCCGAAACTAGCCAACGGTGCCGTCGACGAGGAAGCATTGGAAGCAGGCCAGTTCCTGGGCCGCACTGCGGTACTCGAGCCGGGCCAGACCGAGACCATCACTTTCGATCTGGAGCCGGGCAATTACCTGTTCATCTGCAACATCAACTTCGGCCCGAATTCACATGCCGCCAACGGGCAAATGCTCAACGTCACGGTGAATCCGTAGTGCTCGACACCATTGCGGGGATCCCATCCCATCCGCTGTTCGTGCATGCGCCCGTGGTGCTGATCCCTTTGGTCGGTCTTGCGGTTATTGCGCTGGCGTTTCGCCCCGGTTGGCGAACCGCGCTGGGATGGTGGCCGGCCGTGGCGGCCGGGGTGTCGCTAATCGCCACATTCCTAGCGGTTGGTTCCGGCAATGCGTTTGATGAACGGCTCGACGGACTCGTCGACACGGAGCGCCACGAGTCGCTAGCGCTGACCACGCTAGCGCTGGTGGCGGTGTTCTTCGGGGCGACGGTGGCTCAGCGCCTGTTGAGAAACTCGGACGGTTGGCTTCGCCTGGTGGAGCTGGCTGTTACCTTGCTGGTGGTCGTGTCGGCGGGCATGGCGGTGTGGTGGACATTTCTCACCGGCGAGGAGGGCGCACGCATCACATGGAGCGGCGTAGTGAAGTAGAAGACGATGCGCCCGACCTGTATCCCGACATCGTCGGGACCGGCGCGCACCTGACAACTGCCGAGTTGCGGGCGTGGACGCGATTCCTCGATGCCAGCCGCCTGATCGAGGATGTGCTGAGCGCCCATGTCAGTCGTGAGCACGACATGAACCACGGCGAGTATGAGGTGTTGGTGCGTCTCGACGGGGCGAAAGGCCGGATGCGTATGTCCCAGCTGGCTTCACAGGTGGTAGCAGCGCCGTCGAAACTGACGTACACGGTGGATCGCCTCGAGGAGCGCGGCTGGGTACGGCGGCGTTCTCTGGCCAGCGATGGCCGGGTAGTTGTGGCCGAGTTGACACCAGAAGGTCGGAAGGCGCTGGCAGAAGCGGCCGTAGTCCATGCCGACCTGATCCGCCGTCACCTACTGTCCCATCTGGATGCTGCCGAGACCGATACCTTGGCTGCTGCGATGGACCGGGTCATCGATTCCATCCGCAGCAGGCATTAGCCGCCCGACCGTCCAGAAGGAGAGAATCCGGGGACGAACCGCCGGAGGCTGGCCTGCTCGATCGGCTGGGATAGCCTAAGAAAGACACGAGGCATCTTTGCCCAACCTCACCGGCTGGCGTCATTGGTATGCAACTCACATCGGTTCGCCGGCGGCTCTATGAGCTGCTCGAACTCCACCGCCTAGAAGCGCGGTTCGATTCAGTCGGGAAGGCTGTCGAACGCCTTCATCGAAGATTTGAGATGGCTGAGGGTCGCTTCCGCTGCCATATCGGGGTCGCGTCGTTGGAGGGACTCCAAGATTGCTCCGTGACCTTCATTGGCTTCGCCCAGCAATCCTGGAGCCCCGAGCGCTACACCGACATACATGACCGAGGCGTCTTGCAATGAGCGAATGATGGCGGCAATCCGCGGCGACACTCCGACTTCATAAACGCCCATATGAAACTCGCGATTCATCTGAACCCAGCGGGCCGGGTCGGTTTCCTCCATCATCTGGCGGTGAAGGCGGTCGAGGCGTTCAAGGAGTTCGGGTGTCACTCTCTCCACCGCCTTGCGCATCGCTTTGGGCTCGAGCAACATTCGGAACTCGTAGATCTCTTTGAACTCGTCCGAACTCAACTCCGGCACAACGGCACCGCGGTGAGGGTCGAATCTCACCAAACCTTCGGTGGCGAGATCCCTCAGTGCCTCACGTATTGGAGTCGTGCTTACGCCCATCGTGAGTGCCACATCCGACTGGACAAGGCGGGACCCGGCGGCCAGCTCACCACTGAGGATCTTCTGTCGGAGCTGCTCCAGAACGAGTTCGTGTGTCGTGCGGCGCGCATGAGAAATGGAGGCAACGCCGACGGTCCGTTCTACCGGATCGCTCATTGTGGTCTCCCTTTTCTACTCGCTGTCGACTTCGGCCTTCGATCCGGCGCACACTCGCGCTCGGGCCTCGGGCTGCCACCTCTGTGGACCCTCAACCGGCAGACCCGATCATCCCATGTGCCAGGATTTGCCGAACGCTCAAGAATAGAGGCTTCTCGGACTTTGAAAGCCGTCTTCTCAATCGTCTAGCCCGCCTTGATCTGATATTCTACAGGATGCAGGATAGAAGCGCGGCACAAACGAGGAGCATCATGTCGGCAACCCCCTGGAAGACTGAGTCCTTCTTCTCCAGCCCATGGAACTACCTACCAGAGGTCACCGAGAAGTTCCAGTTGCCTGAGAAGATCCAGATCCATGATGTCACCTTGCGAGACGGCGAACAGCAGGCAGGCGTCGAGTTCACGGCCGACGACAAAGTACGGATCGCAGAGGCGCTCTCCGAGTCGGGAATCCATCGGATCGAGGCCGGTTTGCCAGCGGTATCGCCGGCCGACACCGAGGCCGTCAAGCGAATCGCGGGAGCCGGTCTCGACGCCGAGATCTATGCATTCTCGCGCTGCATGATCTCCGACGTGAAACTGGCGCTCGAATGCGGAGTGACGGGCGTCATCATGGAGGTCCCCGCCAGTCACCATCTGATCGAGAAGGCCTATCAGTGGCCGGTTGAGAGGGCAATCGAAGCGTCGGTTGAGTCGACGAAGTTCGCCCACGAGAACGGCCTCAAAGTGACCTTCTTCCCAATCGACGCGACCAGGTCTTCCATGACCCAATTGCTCGACGATCTCGAGACAGTCGCTACCAACGGCTATGTCGACAACATCGGCCTGGTGGACACGTTTGGGGTCTGTTCCCCGCATGCCATCAGCTACTACACCCGTCGCGTGCGGGAACGGATGAAGGTTCCGGTCGAAACGCATTTCCATATGGACTTCGGCATGGGAGTCGCCAACACGTTGATAGCCGCCGGTGAAGGTGCTTCAGTTCTGCAAACCACCGTGAGCGGAATCGGCGAGCGAGCCGGCAATGCGCCGACCGAGGAGACCGTGTTGGCGCTGCTCACGATGTACGGCATGGACCTCGGGATCAAAACCGAGAAGTTCACCGAGATCGCCCGTCTGGTGGCGGAACTCTCGGGAGTCACTCAACCCGCCAACCGTCCCGTGACAGGCGAGAAGCTGTACAACGTAGAATCAGGGATCATCACAACCTGGGTGAAGAACGTCGGCGACGACCTGACTGAACCTTTCCCGTATAGGCCGGAGCTCGTCGGACAGTCGCAGCCAGAAGCAGTCCTCGGCAAAGGTTCCGGCGTTGATTCAGTAGCCATTTGGTTGGGCAGACACGGAATCCACGACGCCGACACGAAGGAGATCGAGTTGATCTTGGCCGAGGCCAAAGGCGTCTCGCTGGCCAAGAAGGGGCTCCTGGACGACGACGAGTTCCTCGATATCGTTCGAGAGGTATTGCCGGGGCGGGTGAGCTAGCGGACCCAACGCAAAGTCCCCGTTAGTCACACGTGGCGTGCCGTCGAGTTACTGGTCGAGTCCGAGAATCTCGGCCGATGTTTCACCCGCTCGAATGCGAGCCAGCCATTGACGTTCGCGGGCCACTACGGCTTCGACTTCGGCTAGAGCCGCTTCGGCACGATCGGCCGGGACCACCGTTACCCCATCCGCATCGCCGACGACGATGTCCCCCGGGTTGGTAACCACGCCGCCGCACTGGACCGGAACTCCGTGCACGCCCCGAAAGCCCTTGTGAGGGCCGGCCGGGCAGGTCGCGCGCGCAAAAACTGGGAAGTCCATGGAAGCGATCTCGTCGATATCGCGCACAGCTCCGTCGATAACCGCGCCGACGATGCCTCGCTCGATCGCGGCCGTCGTCATCACCGCCCCCCACACGGCTCTAGCAGTTCCACCTTGAGCGTCGACAACGAGAACAGAACCGGGTTCGGCGTCGGTGAGCGCGCGATGGATACTCGACGAGTCCCCAGTGCCGGTCATCACCGTGTGCGAGGGTCCGGCCACCGTTGTTCCGCACAGACGTCTGATGCCGCCGTCCATCGCTCCAACACGCCCGATGACGTCTGAGAGATTGGCGGTGGCAACGCCCTGCCAGGCTATCGGGTCGAATCGACGAGGAGAGATCACGGTCTTTCCCGTACCACCGATCCGAGACATGAGACATCCAAGTCGCCGTATCCGAGATCCAGACCGGCCCGCGTGAGAGCTCTGACAGCCTGCATCACGTCGGTGGAACCAAACTCCTCGCCAACTAGTTCCATGTCCTTGGCGGCCTGCCGAAGCGAAAAGCCTCCTGCCGGTGCTTCTCCTGCGATTGACTCTGCTCGCCCTACCGCCAGCGGCGAGATCCGTTCGATGACAGAAGCGAAAGTCGCAATGTCCAGGTCCGGATCACGGTCGCTCAACCACGAGATGCTTTCCGAGGCAGCTGCAATGACCGATACGAGAAAGCTGTTCACCCCTAACTTGGCGGTCGACCCGCTCCCGATCGGTCCGAAGACGACCGTTCGTTTGGAGATGGGATCGAACAGGCTCTGATAGGCCTCGAACAAGGCCGGATCACCACCACCCAGAATCACCAACTGGGCATTCTCGGCCGGCTTGACCGAACCACTCACCGGCGCATCGAGGAACCTGAAGCCGGCTTCCTCTACCCGAGCGCCCAAGAGCTCGGTCGCTGTGGGGCCGATGGTTGAGGACTGAATGAGTACCGAGCCCGGTTTTGCTCCACTCGCCCATCCTTGCTCTCCGAAGACAACCTCCTCGACGGCATCGGCAGCCGAAACCATCACGAACGCAACTTCTGCTTCTTCTCCAACGGCTGCGGCGGAAGCAACAAGCTTCACACCTTCCGGCGCCTCAACAGGCGAACGATTCCAAGCGACCACCCGATGGCCGGCTCTGGCAAGGTTGGCGGCCATCGGTCGTCCCATTGCGCCGAGTCCCATGAATCCAACGTCCACTACATCCTCCTTTACAGCGCGCCTATAAGGGCACTACCCGTGTCCCGGCGGCCAAGTGATGCTCTTCCTGGTTCCGAGCCTATCGCCCCTAGGAATGGTGAGCGATTCTCAATCCTGGGGACTGACTACTCGATTTCTCAGCATACCCAGACCCTCTACCTCACATTCCACCAGATCGCCCGGTTGAAGGAAATGGGGAGGATCCATTACGAAGCCGACCCCGTGCGGGGTTCCCGTCAAGATCGTATCCCCGGGCTCCAACGTCATCCCCCTGGCGAGAAAGTAGATGAGATGATCAACCGGATAGAGCATCTCCGCTGTTGAGGAATCCTGTCTTACCTCGCCGTTGACGAGGGTCTTGACACCCAGTGCTTGGGGATCCGGCACCTCATCAGCCGTCGTGATCCATGGCCCGTTCGGACAATATGTATCGAAACTCTTCGAGCGGACCAGCTGACCATCTGACTTCATGCAATCTCGCGCCGTAACGTCATTCGCCACTGTGTAGCCGAAGACTGCATCGAGGGCTTCATCTTTGGCAATACCCTTTGCTCGCCGTCCGATGATCACAGTCAGCTCATTCTCGTAGTCGGCCATCGAGGTCATCGCCGGGTCGACCACAATGTCGTCTTCGGGACCGGTCAATGAGGTGTTGGCCTTCATGAACAGAATCGGATTGGGTGGCGTCTTTGACCCCGTCTCGCGGATGTGATCCGAGTAGTTGAGCCCAATCGCCATCAGCTTGCCAGGAGCAACTATCGGCGCCAGAAAGGTCGGATCGACCACACCCCCTCCGACGGACGCAAGATCCAACTCGGCAAGAGCATCGGCCGCCTCTGTCAACTCTGGCGTGGTAGCCACGTCTATGCCGAGGGATCCCAGGAAGACCCAGGACCCGTCTCCGCCCTGGACGGCGTACTCGGGTCCGGCGGGACCACCGATTCGAGCAATTCTCATGGTTGGGTTCCTTTCAGATCAGCCTGTGCCCTGGATTTCGAACACCTCGGATTTGTGCCAGAACAGCAGTTTCCGCTCGGCCCAGGCCACAAGACCAAAGAGCAAGAGGCCGATGATCCCGAGATAGACGATCATGGCAAATACCCTGTCGATACGCAGTGTCTGAGCGCTGAACCGGATCAGTTCACCCAGTCCGTGCCCGCCACCCAGGTATTCCCCAACCACAGCCCCGACCACAGAGAAGACTGCGGCAGTCTTGAGGCCGGCGAAGATGAACGGAAGGGCAGAGGGCAGCTTCAGCTTGCGCAGTGTTTGCCATCTCGAGGATTCCATCGATTGAAACAACATGCGAGTCTCGGCGTCCACAGCCGCCAAACCGGCAGCTGTATCCACGATCACCGGGAAGAAGGCGATGAAGGCTGCCATAACGATCTTCGAGTTCACCCCGAATCCGAACCAGGCTACGAACACCGGAGCGAACGCAACCTTGGGGAGCGCGTTGAAAGCGACCAGGTAGGGCATCACGGCCCTTTGCCCCAGACGGGTCTCGCCGACTACGACTCCAAGGACGAAGCCGAGAACCGAGGCGGCCAGGAAACCCCAGAGCACCTCTTGAGTGGTGATCCACAGGCCCTCGGCGATATGTCCGCCGGTGACGATGTTCGTGGTGGTGTCCCACAGTTCCTCGAAGGTCTCGGCTGGGCCGGGCAGAAGGATCCGAGAGACGAACTCCATCTCTGCGATGAACCACCAGATTCCGAGCATCGACGCCCCGAGCACAGTAATCGAGAGCCATTGGGGCACTCGGTCGATCCACTTCCCTGAATACCAGAGTTCTTCGGCATCGGACATCTCACTGGGAAGGCCTTGCGGTTCGGTCGTCTGAGTCATGCTAAACCTCCGCCGTCGATTCCCATGTCGAGGCTTTCACGTACGCGATGCACCAGCGCTCCAAACTCGGGAGTGGTCATCATGTCGAGCGTTCGCGGACGGGGAAGGTCGACATCGACCACCGTTGCGATACGCCCGGGACGGGCAGACATGACGAATACCTGATCCGCCAAGAACACGGCTTCGGGAATGGCATGGGTGACCATGAACGATGTGGCATCGCGCTCCCGACATATCCGCTGCAACTCGACGTTCATGTACTCGCGCGTCAGTTCATCCAGAGCCCCGAAAGGCTCATCGAGCAGCAGGATGGCCGGCCCGGTGACCAGCATCCGGCAGATGGCCACCCTCTGTGCCATTCCACCAGACAGCTCAAAGGGTCGGACCTGATCGAATCCTCCCAACCCCACCAGTTCGAGGAGCTTAAGGGCTTCCTCTGACCTCGCCTGCGCGGCGGCAGACCCATACCTGATCTCGATAGGCAGAAGAACGTTGTCCAGCGACGTGCGCCAGGGAAGCAGCGTCGGCTGCTGGAACATGATCCCGATGTCTTGTCGCGGCCCGGTAACCGGTAGGCCGTTCAGCAGAATCTCGCCCGAAGTGGCTGGAATCAATCCAGCCATGATCTTCAGCAACGTGGACTTCCCACACCCGCTCGGTCCGATCACACTGGTGAAGGTTCCGTGCCGGAGGGTCACATCGACGTTGTCGAGCGCCTTCAGCCCGCGTTTGTGGAACGTCTTGTTGAGATTGGTGATTCGAACGACTTCATTGTTGATCGGGCGGGACTCCTGTCCCGCCCGATCGATTCCCTTATCTGGTGCCGTCATTTTCTACCTGGCTGCGTCGACGAACTCGTTCGTGAACGCACCCGTCACATCCGGAAGCTCGTCCAGCTCTCCATCATTGAACAAGCTCTCGCCCCAGGCTTCCCACGCCTCCAGAGAGTACGTGCCGAAGGGCAGACCGCCGAGCGGCTTGGAGGTGACTATCGAGAGATCGAGCAACGCTCTGGCGAGTGCAGGCTCGTCTGCTTCCTCAGGATTCAACACGGCACAGTCCGCTTCGGCGGCATCCGGGTTGGCCTCCGCAAAGTCGGCGCCCTTTGCCAGCGCAGTCACGAATCCCTGGACCAGGTCCGGATTCGAATCAATCAGGGACTGGGTCGTGGCGTATCCATTGCCGAACACGGTCTTGTACTCGGGAGGAGTTATCTCTAGGAGAGGAAGGCCACGGGCTTCGATGATTGCCATATCCGGAACGGCTGCCGCATATGCCTCGATCTCGCCTCTTTCAAAAGCAGCAGTGGCAGGGCCACCGTCGCCGACCGGGAGGAACTCATAGTCGACGCCCTCTTCGAGGCCGGCAGCGGTGAGGATCGGACGCACGAAGGTCACTTCTGATCCTTCAGCAGTGCCTACACCGATGACCGTCGGTTCACCGTCGCCTTTGAGGTCGGCCGCTTCCGTGTAACCGGATTCCTCTGTGACCACCAGGCCAAACAGTGCCTGGGCAAAGCCGTTGAATATGGCTACGGGATCTTCACCCGCGGCGCGGGCACCCAACAACGGACCTGGGCCGGGAATGCCGAACTCGGCCTGACCGGCCGCCATAGCCTGTAGGACTGCTCCGGATCCGTCGACGGCTTCGAAGCTCGCCTCAATTCCTTCTTCCGCTAGGAAGCCCTGGCCAATCGCTGAACACAACTGGAACCAAATCACCGCCGAGGGGTTGGGTGCGAGAACGATGACTTCCGTCATTTCCATCGGCGCCTCGGTCGTCGCCGTCGCTGCTCCGGCTGTTGTAGTTGTGTCGTCGTCTGTTCCCCCACATGCGGCGACCACCAAGGCCAGCACAATGAGCAGAACCGTTAGGGAACGCTTGCGAAACATCCTTACCTCCAAGTCAGGCTTCCCGACAGTCGGATACCGTCCAATGGGTACAGATCTTGCGACCGGCACCGCGCCTTTCGCGTATCCTACATCATATGCGATGTAGGATAACCGGACCGTGAGGCTCGTGACGTTCAAAACAGAGTTTGAATCGCGGGTAGGCGCCATCGAAGGAAATGAGATCGTCGATCTCACATCTACAGGTGCTTTGCCCGCCGATATGGTCGACCTGATCGCCGGGTGGTCCCTCACCGGTGCCCGGGAGGCCCTCAAGTCCGGGCGTCGCGTTCCACTTTCCGAGGCTCAACTGTTGGCCCCGCTCAGGATGCGCAAGAACGTATTCGCCGTCGGTCGCAACTACCGGGACCATGCCAAGGAGTTCTCCGACTCTGGATTCGATGCCTCCGAGAAACAGGTAGTCCCAGACGACCCCGTGATCTTCACCAAGGCTCCTACCTCGGTGATCGGACCGGACGATCCCATCGTGCTGGCCAATGATCCGACCAAGACGACAGACTACGAAGGCGAAATGGGCGTCGTAATCGGCCGCCGGGCGAAGAACGTCTCACGGGAAGAGGCATTGGCGCATGTATTCGGTTGGACGATCGTGAACGACGTTACCGCCCGCGATCTCCAGAAACGTCATGTCCAATGGTTCGTCGGCAAAAGCCCCGACACCTTCTGCCCCATGGGACCGTGCATAACGACTCGTGACGAACTCCCGGATATCCGCTCGTCCTGGATGCGGACTCATGTCAACGGCGAACTCCGACAAGAAGCACCAATCTCGGCATTGATCTTCGATACCGAGTCGCTGATCGTCACGCTCTCCCAAGTCATGACACTCGAGCCCGGCGATGTGATCGCCACCGGCACCGGCCTGGGAGTTGGGATCGGCTTCGATCCCCCTCGATACCTACGAACCGGAGACGTGGTGGAGATCTCGATAGATGGGATCGGCACCCTCCGCAATCCGGTGGTGTGATTGGGGTGAATAGCCGGAGATAGAGCCTCGCACGGTAGAAGGGGCCAACAGCCGTCGGTACTCGAGGAAAGGCTACGACCATGGGACGATTCGCAATCAAGACACCGCCCCAGCACGTGAGCTGGAACGATACGCTCTCCGTCTGGAGAGAGGCCGACGAAATCGAGTTGTTCGAATCGGCTTGGGTTTTCGATCACCTCTACCCAATCGCCGGCGATCCGCACGGCCCATGTCTTGAATCGTGGGTCACCCTCACCGCCCTCAGCCAGGCCACCTCCCGCATTCGGGTGGGAACGATGGTGCACGGCATGCACTTCCGACATCCGGCGGTGACGGCCAAAATGGCTGCCACCCTCGATGTCATCTCGGGCGGTCGACTCAATCTCGGCCTCGGCGCCGGCTGGTTTCAGGCTGAGGTCGACGCATACGGTCTCGAACTGGGAACCGTCAAGCAACGCCTGGACCGTTTCGAGGAAGGTGTGGAAGTGGTGGCCCGGCTGCTATCTGAGGATTCGGTCGACTTCGCCGGCAGCTATTACACGCTTGCCGATGCGCGTTGCGAGCCCAAGGGCCCCCAGCGACCGTGGCCACCGATCACCATTGGTGGAGGTGGGGAACGCCGAACTCTGCGCATCGTCGCCAAGTGGGCGGACATCTGGGATGCCCTCAGGGCCGAACCGGAGGAGTGGAAGCGCAAGAACGAAGTGCTTCTCGCCCACTGTGCCGAGGTCGGCCGCGACGCCAGCGAAATCACCAGAAGCGCTCACATCATGACGCCCTCGGACGCCGACCCCAACGCTTTGGCCGACGAGGCGGCTAGACGGTTCGAAGCCGGGTTGGATTTGGCCGTCTTCAGTCTGCGAGCTCCGTTCGACCCCGAGACGATTGTGCCGCTCGCAGAGGCACTACGCGAGATCTGACCGCAATCAACTCAGGACTGGGCCCGACGTCGGAGTTCACCGAAGGCACTTTTCCCAGTCTCGCTTCGCGCCCAGGTGATGAAATCGGACCGTGCCCGTTCACGGAAATAGACATTGCTGAAGATGTCGGCCCACTCGGCGACGGGACGAATGCTGCCGGACATGGCGTCGTCGTACCGGTCCCAGTGGCGGGCATGCTCTTCCGACCGGAAGAGGTTCATGTTCGCTCACCTGAATGGTCTGGTGGCTGGGTCGCCGCCAATCTCCGAGCTCGTATACCCAACCATGGACTCGGGCTCGACGGCGATCAAGGCCTCATCGGTCATCTCCAGAACCATCAAAGCTCCACAGCACAGACAGGGTGCCTCGATCCTCACCAGTTGACCTGGAAACAGCCAGCGGATGGCCAGGGACTCGAAACCGCATTGAGCGAACCACCGCTGGTCACCGTCGATCGAAACCCGGTACTGAGTGGGTTGAAGGTTGAAGGGCGGAAACGAGGCGAGCAGGTCCGTACCGGGATGAACCCAACCCGGAGTCAGTTCAACCAGTCTGTGGACCACCGATCTCGCATCTTGGAGGGGGATGTCGAGAGCGGAGGCGAGTTCGGTGTAGTGCGGTGATCGTCCCGTCGCCGTGATCTCTTCGAGAATCACGGAATAGGCCCGATCTAGTAGCGCCGAGTCGATCACAGACCCTCCATTCCTTGGTAATCCCGTTGCAGAGGCAAATGCGAGCGTCACTGGGACATCCTCGCCAGTCGCCTCCTTCAGAAAGATACTCTCATGTCTGATTACTCCGATCGCACCGGCTCATGAGTGTCGGTAGCCTTGGATTGGCGACATCCACAAGAGGAGAGACGAACCCATGAAGGTCGTGTTTGACGTGAACGAGACACTGCTGGATCTGAGCTCCCTCGACGTTCCTTTCGAGCAGGCCCTCGGTGAGTCGACCGCCCGCAACGAGTGGTTCGCTCGACTTCTGCACCTCTCGGTTCTTGTCACGGCTATGGACACGTATCGAGACTTCCGAACCTTGGCCGAAGATGCGTTGGCAGTGGTGGCGGCAAAACGCGGAATAGTTGTGGATCCGGCCGCCAAGGACCGGATATTCGAAACCTTCAGAAGTCTCCCTCCATACCCCGACGTCCGCCCTGCGATTGAATACCTCACTTCAGCCGGAGTGGGCGTGGCCGCCCTGACGAACTCGCCGTTGTCCACAGTCGAGCCACAGTTGCTCGACGCCGGGTTGACGCCACTATTCGACGAGATCATGTCGGTTGAGTCCACTCGCCGCTTCAAACCGCATCCGGCGCCCTATTTGATGGCGGCCCAGAGGCTTGGCGAAGACCCGGCTGACCTCTGGATGGTGGCGGTACACGACTGGGATGTTGCCGCTGCCATGAAGGTCGGATTCCGCGGAGCCTTCCTAGCTCGGCCTGGCCACATTGTGACTTCGTGTGTCGAAGAGCCTGATCTGATCTGTTCCAACCTGGAGGAGCTGGCAGAGGCTCTGATTGATAGAGCCTGAGCCTGGGCGGCGTCCAGCCCTAGAGACCATGTGCATCATCGACGACCAAACCGAGCACGAGTAAAGCAAAGACCGAATCGAGCGGGAGCTAGCGGAAACAAACCCCGTTGGGTCACCGCCGAGCTCCGCGGCACGGAACTCGAACGAACCCGCACGAAAAAAGGCAACGTAACCTCAGAAGTACCCGACTCGAATTCGGTCCGCTCGGCGAGGAGAATCCCCGACCAGCTCACCGAATCCGCCTCGCGCCCGCCTGCCCGACGGCTGGGTCGCCCCGGTGGTCGGCTCACTCCTCGGCGCTAGGCAGCGGGAAGACGCCAATGTGGAGGTGGTCGTGGTGCACCTGGTTGGTGAAGGTGTGGGCGACCGCGTCGTCAAACCGCCACGGACTGCCGAACTCCTTGATATCCCTGCGCGACACCAACCACTCCGACAGTGCGTAGGTGGACGATGTGACGTCGTGGGCGTCGATCACGAGTTCCGACCCGACCATGTAGATGTCGACTGCTCGCCCCACCGTGTGATTGCTCAACCGGGTTGTCCCGAACACATGGTGCGGATGCCCGGTATGCAACACGACGACGGAGTACGAAGTGCGCTCCGCGAGGTCGAGCATCGTCTCGAGCAGGGCGTGATCGGTGTGCCCGGAGTAGATGTCCCAGATCGCCGAGTCGGGAAGATCGATCCGTGGGTTGTCGACGACCGAAGCGGCCAACGGCGCCAGGTCGGCGGGTCGCTCAACCGGTTGCCCTCCCGCCGAGGCAATCTCTTCGAACTCCCACGCTCCCGATTCCCCTCTCATGAGGCGCACATCCACCGTCCGGGTCTCGGTTCGCTCGGGTTCTCCGCTGCCCTCGACCCCCACCTCCTGGCGGACCACGACCGTGATCGAGATCCGGCCGTCGAGGTGGCCTCCCAGCTGGGCGTACTCCACCGTGCCGCGAGACCACATGCCCGGCTGATGCACCGTTTGAACCTCCAGAGCCAGAGCGTCGGCGCGAGCAGGATCGCCGGGAAGAGTCGCCAGCACCTCGGTCAGCGACGAATCGACCTCGTAGTCCGTGATCACGTATGCC
>JBLYYS010000233.1:0-10287 GCA_048550235.1 Acidimicrobiia bacterium
GAGTTCGTCCTCCAACAGGACGTAGGGGAGGCTGCGGCCCCCAACAATGGCGATGACCTCGTTGCCCGCCTCCGCCAGCGCCGCCGCGGTCGGGTAGGCGATGGCGGTCCCGAGGCCTCCCCCAACGACGACGACGGTGCCCTGGTGGCGAATCTCAGTTGGCATCCCCAGCGGCCCCACCACGTCGGCGATGCCATCGCCTTCCTCGAGCGAGTTCAGGACATGGGTGGTGTGGCCGACCGTCTGCACATAAAGAGTGATTGCGCCGGCGGCTGGATCGGAGGAGGCGATCGTCAGCGGTATCCGCTCCGAGGTCGATTTCGGGCGAAGAATCACGAACTGGCCGGCTTGGTGGGCGACGGCGATGGCTGGTGCCTCCACGACCATCCTCCGGACGCCTGGGGCGATCGACGTTGCTTCGAGTATTCGGTTCATTCCTCAACGATGCGCCTGCACCGGCTCAGAAGCAAGGGGACAAAGAACTCGCGTGAACGTCGGAAGTCCCCTCAGATGGGAGTCGTATGCCGCAGGCCCGGATCCCCTCGATGCCGGCAGGTTCGAGCACTCCGACGTGGCCGCCGTCGGGCAGGTAGCTTGGGTACATGGTCGAAATGACACAGCACGAGATCATCCGCCCGTCGCAGCTTCTTGACGATGACGGCCGTCTCGCCCAGGTCGGTTGGGCCCGGCAACCGCTCCTGGACTGCAACCTCGAGAACGCCGCCTTCTACCGCCTCCGGCCACTCCAGCGATTCCGAATCAAACGCTGGGATTACTACGGCGTCACTCTGCCGGACCTCTACTTCTCGGCCACCATCGCCGACCTCGGCTACGCCGGTCAGGTATTCGTCTACGCGGTCGATTTCAACGCTGCCACCTATCACGAGGAAACGATAACTATTCCCTTGGGAAGGGGGATCGAACTGCCCCGCAACAGTGACGCCGGCACCAGCCGGTTCGAGGGACCACGGGCGGCTCTGGAGTTCTCATCCGGAGGTGGCCGGAGGGCGATCCATGTCGAATGGGCCAACTTCGCCGGCCGGCCGCTCTCGGCCCGGCTTTCGTTCACCGAACCGCCCGAGTCCACGGTCATCGCCATTCCTATCGGCGACCGGCGTTTCTACTACAACCGCAAGATCAACTGCATGCCGGCCGAAGGCGAACTGACGATCGGCGGCGAGGTGCGGGTGGTCGACCCATCTACGAGTTCCGGAAACCTCGACTGGGGGAGGGGCGTCTGGGCCTACCGGTCGTTCTGGGTGTGGGCCAGCGCCTCGGGCTTCGTTGACGGTATCCGCCGCATCGGACTCAACATGGGGTTCGGATTCGGTGATACTTCGGCGGCCACAGAAAACACAGTGCTCATCGACGGCCGGATTCACAAGCTCGGGAAGGTCGATTTCGAATACGACCCGAGTAACTTCATGCGCCCTTGGACCATGACATCGAATCGAGTCGACCTCGAGTTCATTCCGTTCCTCGATCGTTCCGCCGCCACTCACCTGTTGCTCATCGACTCGGGCGTTCACCAGATGTTCGGCCGCTACGCCGGCACGGTGACACTCGACGACGGCGAGACGGTCCGAATCGACGACCTAGCGGGCTGGGCGGAAGAGCACCACGCCCGCTGGTGAACCGGCCAACAGACTCACCGGACCACCCCGAGGTTGGCCTATTCGGAGGTGCGGTGGCCTGAGGCCCAACCAAGATCGTGGGCAGGCGACTCGCCGGCTGACGGCCCGTTCCGCTCGCATATGGCGCTCGGTGGATCAACTCGCGGGACAGTCCATGTCCGTCAATGCGGGGCGGCGGCCTTCTGCTTCAGGAGGGCTGAAATCCGCTGCCGGGTTACCCCGAACAAGTTGGCGATGGCCTCGATGGTGAGCCCCTCGTCGCGTAGGGCCAGGGCTTCCGCAGCTCTGAACTCTGCACCGGCCGTCTCCAGTGCGGTCATGTTGGAAGTCAGTAGTTCCGCCATGCGAGGCGGTTCTTCTGCCGTCACAAGGTCCGTGATGCTGGCGCCGGCCTCGAGTCGCTTGCGAAACCGTGCAGCCCGCCGCTGTAGCAGACGGCTACGTTCGGCGTTGGTTCTAGCCGCAACTTCGATTTCGTTGAGGGCAGCCAGAAGGCGGTCTTGAGGTGACATAGGTGAAGCCATGCGAATAAGTCAAGCATGCCCAAGTGTGCTCGTCAATAGCTATGGCAGCAATAGCTATTGACAACCTAGAGCGGAGCCGATATTCTTTGCCGGTTGGCCGCAGACTGCGGCACGGATGGTGTGCTGCCCGAGAAGGCAGCGCCTCTCAGCGAAAAGGAGCAAAAACGTGAACCAGCAGCAATCGAGTTGGCGGCGGAGCCGGGATGACCGTGTTCCGACCGGGCAGGGCGGTACTCCCGGCCGTGGTGACGGCCTCGATCTCGAGGTTGTCTATCGATTTCGCTGGAACCCAACTCAGGTCGTTGTGATCGTCTGCGGAATCTTTCTCATGGCCCTCGGTGGCATCGGTCTTGCCCGAGCTGGGGCTGAAGGAATCTCCGCCGCTACCTCTCCCGAGGTTGTCGTGGGTTTGTGGCACCGGACTCCGCTGATGGCAGTCGCCGAGATGAGCATCGGCTTCCTGCTGGTGGTCTCGGGGGCACAGCGGCTTCTGCCGCGCGGCCTCTATCGTGCTGCCGGTTCGCTGGGGCTCGTGTTTGGAATCGTGTTGATTGCCCAGCCGGCCACTTTCGATTCCGTGCTGGGTGCCAGTCGGAATACCGGATGGCTCTATGCGGCGGTCGGGTTGATTCTGCTGGTGCTTGGATTCGGGGCGCCGATCGTGTTTGAGCGCGAGCAAGTTACTGCACTCAACGGCGAACAAGATCCGTCGACGGCGCCGGGCGAGGCAGAGGTGTCCGCGGCGTAGAGCCATAGGAACGGTGGCTCCAACGCCGGTCACGGCGGTCGGCGTGCTGTGACATAGGGAGGCAACCGGGGCGCTCTCGTCGGTTGTCAATAGCCATAGCAGCAATACCTATTGACAGATCGCGGTTGGGCGGGTACGTTCCCGCAATCAACCCGCAAGGTGCGGTGAGTAAAGGAGAAGGGATGGCTCTTGGAGTGTTCGGGTCGCTGGTAGCGCTCGTGTCGCTGGGCGGCCTGGTGTTGCTAGTGCTGGCTTTGATTGATCTGGTCAAGCGACCGGCCGGGGAGTGGACCGCGAGCGGTCACAACCAGCTCCTTTGGGGCGTGATCATCGTGTTCGTCGGATTCATCGGACCCTTGCTCTACTTGGTGATCGCCCGCCCGGCTCTCGAGGCAGCCCGGGCAGAGTCGATTACGGCCGGTCTCTAGCGGTTCGATTGTTGAAGAGATGACTCTTTTTCGCCCAACCATGGTCTGGTTCGTTCTCACAGCTGGGCTCATGTTGTTGATCGTTTCGTGTTCGTCGGGCGGACCTGTCGCGCAAGTGACGTCGAGTTCGTCGGCACAGACTGAGACTCGAACCGGCCCGGCGTTCGCGACGCCTGAAGCATTGCGGGACGGATTGACCGCCGCTATTGCGGCTGGAGACCTTGGTTCAGCACGAGGATTGTGGCCGCCGTCTACATGGGATTTACTGGGCTCGGACGTCATGAATGGGTTTGCGCCCAACTCCGACAGCCCGGATTGCGACCGGATTTCAGAGGACAAAGCCCACTGCCTCGTGTTCGAGCAGGACTACCCGCGGGTGCTCGAACTCACAATGGCGCTCGATACCACCGGCTCCTGGACGATCACCGTGATCAGTCTCGAGTCGACGAACTAGGAAAGAGGCTGCGTTCCACAGTACGCCGGGTTTCCGGCTGCTGCATCCGTCGAAACACACCGATGGCGTACGATGCGATCGTGAAGATCCCCACCCTCATGCCACGGCCGTTCGAACCTGCGGTCGAGGACGACTATCGAAGCTATCGAATCGCTCAGATTGTGCCGTTCGAACGTCTCGCTTCACTCGCCGGAGCGATATCGATCACCGCGACCTACTTCTGGGACGCCCAAGTTGACGGTGGTGCTTCCGCCGAGACACTGATGATTCGACTGGTGATGGCGGCTATCTTTCTGACCCTGCTCGGCGTCACCTACACACCGATCGGCAAACGGCATCTACTCACCCAACTGGTCGCTACCGCAACGGTCTTCTCCGGATTCTCTTGGGTACTGGCCACTCTCAACGACGGCTTCATCGTCGGCGTCGCCGGACTGACAGTTTCGATGGTTCTGCTGCCGCTGCTCAGCATCAACATGCGCTCGATGGTGGCCTTCGGAACAATGGCCGTCGTGATACCGAACCTCTTCCTGCGATATGTGGCCACTCCGCCGACAGCAGATTTCACCTACCTCAACTTGAACCTGTGGTTGGGCGTGGCAGTGGCGCTTTCGGTCCTGTTCTGGATGCTGCTCGACGCAGGCAACAGAAGCCTCTTCCTTGCAGAGCGAAACCTCGCCAGCGAACGAGAGCGATCCGATCGCCTACTGCTCAACATCCTCCCGACCGCCATCGCCGAACGGCTGAAGGTTTCCGACGATCCGGTGTCGGATCGGTTCGACTCAGTGTCTGTGCTGTTCGCGGATATCGTCGGCTTCACGTCCTATGCGCAGAATCGGGAGCCCCGCCAGGTCGTTGAACTGCTCAATGCTCTCTTCTCGCGGTTCGACGACCTGGTCGGAGATCACGGGCTGGAGAAGATCAAGACGCTCGGAGATGGGTACATGGCCGCGGCGGGAGTGCCGACTGTCTTGGAGGACCATGCGGAGAGGGCGGCGATGACGGGTCTGGCAATGATGGACACGGTTCGAGAATTCCGCACAGAAATGGGCGTCGACTGGGATCTGCGGATAGGAATCCACAGCGGATCGGTTGTGGCGGGCGTAATCGGCAAACACAAATTCGCCTACGACCTGTGGGGCGACACCGTCAACGTGGCGAGCCGACTCGAATCGGGCGGAGTCCCCGGTCGTATCCAAATCTCGGGCGACACGGCCGACAGACTCCCCGCCTCCTACCGGCTCGAAGCCCGGGGCACCGTCGACATTCGCAACCGCGGTCCGCTCGACACTCATTTTCTTCTGGAACGGAGCGAGGAGCCGGACGAGCAGTAACGCCGGCCGAAATGGATGGCCTACGCCCCGGCCGGCAGCCCGACCAGTTGCTCGTCGGACTGGACCGTCACTCACCTAGATTCGGGTTTGGAAGGGAGTGCCGAATGCCTTCATATGTCGCCGCGGTAGACAGGATCTTCGAGGAGTTCAACGATCCGGGTTCGGCAGGGTGTGCAGTTGGAGTGATCCGAAATGGTGACCTCGAATATGCGGCCGGATATGGCCTGGCGAGTATCGAGCACCGCATACCTTTTGAGCCGTCGACTGTTGTCAACCTGGGTTCCCTGGCCAAACAGTTCACCGGGATGCTGGTCGCACTCCTGGTTGACGATGGAGCGCTCAGCTTTGATGACGATATCCGCAAACATCTGCCCGAAATCCACGACTTCGGAAGCAGGATCACGGTACGGCACCTTGTCCATCACACGTCGGGCCTGCGCGGTACCTATCCGGATCTGTTCGTTCTCGGCGGCTGGGGGATGACCGACCGGATGACCACCGAGGACGTACTCAGACTGATGTCGGCTCAACGGGAACTCAACTACTCACCCGGCGACGAATTCCTCTACGTCAACTCGGGGTACACGCTCCTGGCGCTCATCGCCGAACGAGCTGCCGGCGAGCCGTTCAGAGCTCTTGCCAAACGCCGGATTTTCGATCCGCTCGGCATGACTGAGACGTCGGTGCGCGACGATCACACGGCCGTCATGGCAAATGCCGCCGGTGGTTACTACCGGGAAGACGGTGGCTCGTGGAAGCAAATGGTCGTGACCGACTCGGTGATCGGGTCGACCAACGTGTGGTCGACGGTGGAAGACCTGGCGCGCTGGGATCGGAACTTCATCAGCTGCGAGGTCGGTGGGAGATCGGTCGTCGCCCAGATCCACGAAACTGGGAAGCTGAATGACGCTTCTGCCCTCGGATACGCATTCGGCCTGGAAGCATCGCCGGACAACACCCATCGCGGCTGGCGGGTCGTTGAGCACGGTGGACAGCACGGCGGCCACTGCGCTCACTTGATGCGCTTCCCCGATGCCGGGGTCAGTGTGGTGGTGGTGTTCAACCTATTCCTGTGGAATACCAGAGAATACGCGTTGCAGGTTGCGGACCTACTGCTCACAGACCAATCACCACCGGCTCCGGAAGCTGTGGCGATTGAGCAGGCTGCCCTTGGTGACAATCCTGACCTGGGGGCGCTGGTTGGGGCCTACTTCAACGACGCGCGGGCAGCTCTCCGAACGGTGGCAGTCGACGACGACCGGCTCACCTACGAGCATCTACCGCTGACTCCCGTCGGTCCGGCCCGGTTTGTTGTCGACGCCGACCCGAGTGTTGAGGTTTCGTTCGCTGAGGAGGAGGGTCGGCGGTTCGTCCAGACCGACACGCCATCAGGGCGCTATCGCTACGAATACGTCGATCCGCCCCGGATCGAATCGGGCGCACTCGGACAGATGGGAGGGACCTACGAGTGTCCCGAGCTGTCAGTCAGGTGGGTCATCGAGGCCGCCGAAGATAACCTGGTCGTTCACCGACCTCGCTTTCCCGACACCGTCATGACACCGGTCTTCAGAGACGGGTTTGTTGACTCCTGGGATCCGATTGTCGGTTTCCCGTTTTCCTTCCTGATCCGATTCGACCGTGACTCATCTGATGCTGTGGTGGGTTGCCGCGTTAGTGGAGATCGCGTCAGGAATCTGCGGTTCCTTCGAGTCGGTGCCGGATAGAACGCCACTCCTCCCTACTCTCATCGGAAGGCGCCGGTGGGCGTGTCGCTAGACAGCGGGTCCTGAGCGTGCTCTGAGTTGGTCCGTCAACGTTGTCAGAAACACGGAGCGGAGCCGCGTCGCGGCCATTGCGGCCTTCCAGGGCGGCATCCTTTCGATCACGCTGAGCGATCTCGCCGCGATCTGGCCGAGCCGACTGCCGACGTTGTCGTAGAGGAGATCGCCGAGTTTCCCCCGCTCGATTGCCATCAGCGCCACACGCTCCATTGTGTCGGCCGGGATGTAAGGCTGCTCGGCCCGTGGTTCCATTCCGTGGGCGTCCCAACGGCAGACATCACCGCAAACACCACAGCCGAGACAGCGATCACTGTCAATCACCGCCCAGTTCTTGCGAAGGCCTTTGCCGTTGGTGGGTTCGATCTCGATGGCGTCGGCCGGACACGCCTTGGCACATGTAGCGCAACCGCGGCACATACTGTGGTCGACGGTGGCCATCCAATTCGAGGGGACAATCCCGTCGTAGATGCTGTATTTCTTGATGCTGCGCATCATTCCGCAGCAACAGCCACAACAGTTGCACATGTAGGTGATGCCCTCACGGACGTTGTCTCCCGTCTGGGCGAGACCGGCCGCCTTGGCCTCTTCGAGGATGTCCATCGCTTCGTCGTTCGTGATCGCCTCGCCGATCCCCGACCGAGCCAACATCTCGGCAGCACCACCGAAGGACAAACATGCTCGGAGCGGCGCGTCGCATCCGTCCTCGCGTAGGCGCGCATCGGCCCTGCATGGGCAGAGAGAGACGGTGACCGCATCGGCGGTTCGAACGGCCTCGGTTGCCCGCTCCCAGTCGAGGATCTCCACTTCTGCAGGTAGCGCTTCTTCTCGGACGAACGAACGCCCCAACTGCGTCTTGCCGGTGAAGACGCTACGGACGAAGGCCTCGTCGTCGAACACATCTTCAAACGCGGCGGCGTAGTCCTCCATGGGAGCGTCCGGACGTTCACGCATGAAGACGAACTCGAAGAAACCGATCACCACCGGTGCCGCCATCACAAACCGGGTGCCCTTCCGTTCGATGTCGAGAACGAGGCCGCGGCGGGCCATGGACGTGATGTGCTCGTTGAGGTCGTCGACATCGACCTCGAGCTTCTTTGCCAGCAGGGGGATAGAGATGAATTGCGGGAGCCGGCGAGCAACATGCGCGTCTTCAGGGGTGAACAGCATCCTGAGGATCCTCCGCATCGCAGGAGAATCCGGTGCACCGGTCACATTGCGGTCTAGGCGCTCCTGCAGTAGCCGGTACTCGAGCTCAACATCGAGCTCCGGAGTGAGTGTCGCATGGGCCATGGTCGGAATCCCTCGCATCGGCGTTGAGGTCTTCTCCATCGTGAGACAAAACCTGCAGGGTGTCCAGAGCCAATCCGGGCGATCGTGAACCGCGGCAAGGTCTCCTGCCGGCCGGACATAGGCGAGCGTCGGCATGAGGGGAGAAACCGCTAGTTCCCGACATGCCGGCCGCACTACGCCGGGATGCCCGCATTCGGCGGCTTGGCTTCAGAACCCCGAGTAGTCGGGCAGCGACTCGCGCCCGAAAGGCCCAACGGCGTCGCGGGCCGGAGTCAAGGGTTCGAGCGAATCAAACTCCAGCAAGGCCAGAACCGCTTGACCGTAGGCATTCGAAGCACCCGCGTCCCGGTATTCGGCGATCGCGCCATCTACGTTGACGGCGCAGACATACTCACCGTTGTCGCGGGTGAGCGCCACCAGGCGTTCTCCGAGGAGCGAACGCAGTTGTGCTTCAGTCGGCAGCCAAACCACTTCGCCGTGCAGGATCGAGTCAAGCGACCATTCGACTGCGCCGTTGAAGGTGATGGTGGCTCCACCGGCGAGCGGCTGAACGTCGATCGTCATGTCGGCCAGCACGAAGACGCGATCTTCGAGGCCGCGATCCGGAATGAAGAACACGTCGTAGCGAGCAGGGCGCCATCCCAGGCCGCTATCCCGCAGTACCCGTGCGAGTTCAACGGAAATCATGGAGAACAGGCTATCTGAAGCGGCCCGCTAGGCCGGTGGTATCGGATTCGCCTTCACACGCAAGAGGTCGTTCGCTGCGTGCCGACGGAAAGCTGAGGGGTTTGCCTGAACAGTTGAACGATTGTTCAGGTGTCGCTATCTTGACGTTACATGGAAGACGAGAAGACCGAGCACGCTCACGGGGGTCTGCCTGACCTGGTGTTGGACGCTGACGGGGCGGAGTTGTTGGCGGAGCGGTTCAAGCTGCTGGCTGATCCCGGTCGGTTGCGGATGATCTATGGGTTGTTGGAGGCGGGGGAGTTGTGTGTCTCCGATCTGGCCAGGCTGGTCGAATCGAGTGAGTCGGCCACCAGCCATCAGCTCCGCCAGATGCGCCTGGCCGGTCTGGTTCGGGCCCGCAGGCAGGGGCGGGAGATGTTCTATCGGGTGGCGGATAGCCATGTCCGGTTGTTGTTGGATGTGGCGGTCGAGCACTATCTGCACGGGCACGAGTAATGGGCGGCTCACATTCCCACACGCCCAGGGCGGGACGGCGACACCTTCGACCTCTGGCCATCGCTTTCGGGCTGGTGCTGGCCTTCATGGTGGTGGAGGTGGTGGGGGGTCTGCTCACCGGCTCATTGGCGTTGATCTCCGACGCCGGGCATATGGCCACCGATGCCTTGGGGTTGGGAATGGCGTTGGCGGCGATCGTGGTCGCCGACCGGGCCTCGAGCAGCGGCGGCCAGACCTACGGCCTTTACCGGTTGGAGATCCTCGCCGCCCTCGCCAACGCGGTGCTGCTGTTCGGGGTGGCTGCCTACGTCCTCTTCGAGGCGGTGCAGCGGTTCCGGGAGCCGCCCGAGGTGGCCGGGATACCGATGCTGGTGGTGGCAGTAGGCGGGCTGATCATCAACCTGGTCTCGATGCGACTGTTGCGTGCCGGTTCAGAGGAGTCGCTCAACGTGGAGGGCGCCTACCTGGAAGTCGTGGCCGACCTGGCCGGCTCGGTGGGCGTGATTGCGGCGGCGCTCATCACGATCAGCACCGGATGGCCCTATGCCGACCCGCTGTTCGCCGCTCTGATCGGACTGTTCATCCTTCCCAGGGCTTGGCGGCTGGGACACCAGGCACTCCGAGTGCTCGTCCAGGGCGCACCCCCCGGACTCGACCTCGACCAACTGCATGCCGACCTCGCCTTGATTCCCGGAGTCGTCGATGTCCACGACCTCCACGTGTGGACCCTCACCTCCGAGATGGACGTCGCCACCGTCCATCTCATGACCCGAGACGGAACCGATCCCCACCCGATCCTCGATGTAGCCCGCAGTACCCTCCAGGAGCAATACCGGATCGCTCACGCCACCCTCCAGGTCGAACCAGACACCCACCAAGGCTGCGCCGAAGTCACCTGGTAGACCAGGCCCC
>JBLYYS010000234.1:0-6425 GCA_048550235.1 Acidimicrobiia bacterium
AACGCGTAGTCGCCGAAACGACCCCACACAACGATCAAGGCAAGGATCGCCAGCACGATATTCATGGCCGTCGCCTGGGACTCGCCCCGACGGGTATGGAACACCGCAGCCAGAATCATCGTGATCGCCAGTCCCGCCGCGGCCAGCGGCACCAGCACGGGAGCGACTCCGGTGATGGCGGGCAGAATCAGTCCGAGCGCTCCCAGCACTTCAGCTCCACCGGCCAAACGGGCGGTCCCGTCCGAGACATGCTCTATCCAGCCCATCCTTTCAGGTTGGCCGGCCGCGATCTCGGCCCGACTCTTCATCAACTTCATTGCGCCGGCCATCAGGAACATCCCGGCGAGCACGACCTGGAGAATCCAGAGAAAGACATTCATTCGAGCAACCCCTCATACTTGACGCTTCATGTATCTTCGGATACCGTAATCCTCGAAGGTTGAAGGGTCAAGTAAAGGACGCTAGGAATGCATAGCCAGCGGATGCCGGTTGGATACATCGGTCATGGCAATCCCCTCTCGATCGCCGACCCAAACCGCACCAAACCCTGGAGCGAGTGGGCAGAACGAATTCCGAGGCCTTTGACGATCCTCGTGGTTTCCGCTCATTGGGAAGACACTCCGGTGACGATCGGCACGACAGCCAGCCACGAGAACCTTCTCTACGACTTCTGGGGCTTCCCCAGCTTCATGTACGACCTCACCTATCCCGCCCCAGGAGCACCTGCTCTCGCCGATCGCGTCGCGTCACTGATCGAACCGAGCACCTCAGTGCAGCGATCGGAGCGACCACTGGACCACGGCGCCTGGATACCCCTCATGCGAATGTGGCCGGAAGCGGACATTCCCGTCCTGCAGATTTCCATGCCGATCGACATGAGCGAGGATCATCTTTTCGACCTCGGGCACGATCTCGCCCCTCTGCGCGATGACGGCGTGTTCATTCTCGGCACGGGCAATCTTGTCCACGATCTGCGTGGAGCCGACCTCCGATCTGACCCCGAGCCGCCTGCCTACGCCCGCGCGTTCGACGACTGGGTGTCCCGCGCAATCAGCACACGTGACGATCGAGCACTGGTGGCATGGAAGGAAGGTGCTCCAGAACCACTTCGGTCGCATCCGAGCGCCGAGCACTTTCGCCCAATCCTCGTGGCGGCCGGGGCCGCTCAGGGCGAGACGGCCGTGTTCTCGGTCGAGGGTTTCGAGCATGGCACGATCAGCCGCCGATCAGTGCACTTCCAGACCTGAGTTCGTCTTCTCGAACTCGTCGTCTTGCTGTAGCGCCGATAGATCGATCAGTTTCGGAGACGGGTCCTGATGGGACTGACGGACGGCGCCGGCGATCCGATTGCCTCCCGCCCGTTTTGCTCTGTACATCAATCGATCTGCATCGCGGAGGAGATCCTCTAGAACATCCACCGGCGAAACGTGAGTGACCAACCCGACGCTGACATACACGGGATCATGACCTTCCGCCAGACGATTGCAGATCCTCGCAACCAGACCGCGAGCCTCCTGTTGGCCAATGCCGGACAAGACGAGGACGAATTCATCTCCCCCGATCCGGCCAAACACGTCGTAGGAACGAATCGACCCGGAGACCAGCGCTGCGAAGGTGCGCAGGAGGGCGTCGCCTGCATGATGCCCGATTTCATCGTTGGTCGCCTTGAGACCGTCCATGTCGAAGTAGGCGACAGTCATCGGTTGCCCACTGCGAATGGAGCGAAGACGCTCGCGATCAGCTGCTTGGAGAAATCCCCGCTTGTTGAGTACCCCGGTGAGCGGATCGAAGGTTGCCTGTTGTTGGAGTGTGCTGATAGCTCGGTGTAGCGCCCTCGCGAGAAATGCAAAGCCGAGCAGGAGGGCGAGCAGTGCCGCACCGTCAATCGCCGCAATCGTCAACGCTTCGGGCTCACCCGCCGGAGGGTCGGCGATGGCAGCGAACCGAAAGGCACCGGCCGTGATTGCCAGGACAATGGCGGCGGCGGAACTGCCGTGAAATGCCACGCCTCCGACGATCAATACAAAGATCAGATCAGCGGGTATCGGCAGGTCAACCGTCTGCTCGACGAGACCCACCACCATGACCAAAGCAGCTCCAAGAGCCGCAACGGCACCGGAAGACAACCCTGCAAAGGAATGCAGAGCACTGAAGATACTCTCTGGTTCCGCCCGCAAATGCCCCCGGTAGCGAACCCGGAAATCTGTCATCGGCGACAAGTATTGCCGAGAACTGGAAGTATCGAGCGGATTTCCCTACCTCTCAGTCAGTTTCCGCGATGAAGTCGATCACCCGGTCGATGACGTACTTTGGTTCGGTCGGCCAGCGGTTGTGATCGCCGCCGTGGGGTGGCGCCTCCCAAGTCGTATACCGCCAAGCGCGTGCGACCAGCTTCGCGAGCAAGAACCGAATGGAGGCTTCTGGAGCAAAGAAGTCGCTTCGCAGTCCGATCGAAAGAACCGGCGGACCTGGTCGGCTGAGCAGTTCTTCTCCGCTAAACCCGTCAAAGTCGTACCTTCCCGTTTGCGCCGATTTGGCCCACTGGAGGATCAGCGTTTTGGACTCGCGTCCTCCGAATCCGAGGCGGCGGCCCGGGAAGTACCCGAGAACCAACGCCAGGGCTCGATACAGCTCCGACCCGACACGGAGGACCAGCGCCCCGGGATAGCGCCAGGCGCGCCAATAAGGAACCCCGCACGCTACAAGGACAACGCCTCGCACTCGGGAAGGTGTTTGTCCAGTCAGCATCAACGCCACGTGACCGCCGAGAGAATGACCAACGAGGAAGATAGGCGAATCCGGCCTTAGCTTGGCAAGCACCTCGACCGCTGCTTCGAAGTGATCGACAAGTCCCCTATACCCCCAATCGTGTTGGCGTCCGGCGCGGATGGGGCTTGCGCCGTGTCCGGGCATGTCGATTCCCACTGCTCCGATCCCCTGCGCGGCGAGGGCCTCGCACAGCCCCTGGTAGTACCGCGCCTCGATCCCAATCGCCGGAGCTATGACGACGATTGGAGCGGCGCCGGAAGCGCCGTCATAGAGCTTCGCCCACTGGATTCCGCCGATCGTCTCAAAGCTGAACTCTGTCATCAACAGAAATCGTACCTATGACTGCTGGTTGGCCTCTCACGGCACGCACCTATGCTTCCCGGGTGCCAGAACCATCCGGTGTCCTCTCCAGACAACTCCTCCCAGCCTCGATTGCCATCTTCACGACCGTCGCGCTCGTGGCATTTGAAGGTCTGGCTGTGGCCGCGGCCCTGCCCGAATTGGCTGCCGAACTGGGCGGGGTCTCCCTTCTGCCATGGACCATCACTGGATTCCTGCTCACCTCCGGCATCGCCACCGCCATTTCCGGACCGCTGGTCGATGGGATAGGTACTCGAACCATGTTCCGCTGGGCGGTAGCGGTTTTTGTCGGGGCAAGCGTGGCAGCAGCCTTTGCGCCATCGATGCCGGTCATGATCGTCGCCCGCATCGTTCAGGGAGCCGGAGGTGGAATGATCTCGGCCGTCGGCATCGCAGCCGTCGGTCTGGTCTACCCGCCCCACCTCGTCAGCCGCGCCTTCGCCGCCAATGCCACTGTATGGGGAGTGATGGGGGTCGCCGCCCCAGCGATCGCCGCCTTGATGCTCACGGTGCTGGATTGGAGATGGATCTTCCTGGTCAACCTCCCACTCGGCCTGGCCGCTCTCGCAGCAGGATGGAGAGTCCTTCCCGGTCCTGCAGGTCAGCGTGACCGTCGCGTCGATTGGCGTGGGGCCGCCCTGGTCGGGTCGATCACGATCAGCCTGGCGATGGCGGTAGACCGACTCGACTGGACCTCGCTCCTCTGGTTGGCCTGGGTCGTCGCCGGAGCATGGCTGTATTACCGACACGCCCGCCGTCATGAAGCTCCGATCGTGTGGTTGGAACACCTCATTCGCCAGCCCTACTCCGGCCTGGCTCTGGGAATCGGACTGATGGTGGCCGGTGGTATTGCTGCCCAAACCTACATACCTCTGTACGTTCGTGGGGTGCTGGGTGCCGGCCCGGCGCTCACCGCTTGGTCGGTCCTGTTCTTCACGCTCGGTTGGACGACGGGAGCCAATGTCTCCGGCCGGTTCACCAGACGGATGGCTGAGTCGACCCTGACGGTCGGCGGGTTTGGTTTGACCGTCCCGGCGCTTGCCATCATCTGGCTGGCCGTGACCTTCGGACTTCCCTCCCCCATCATCTTCGGGTGTTTGTACCTGGCCGGCACCGGCGTCGGGATCTCGACCAACTCCGGCCTCACTCTGCTGAGAACCGCCACCCCGGATGACCAGCTGGGGAGGGCAACGGCCGCCCATCAGGTGGCGAGGGCCCAGGGATTCACGATCGGCGCCGCACTGGGCGGGTCCGTGATCCTGCTCGCCGTCTCGCGGGTCGTGCCGGACCTCGAGACCGTGCGGCAGCTTCTGGCAGGCGAGGGGATCGATATGACCTCGGCCGCTGCTCAGGGAATCGAAGACGGTTTCGGGCTCACCGCACTGGTGGGTGCCATCGTCGTCTTGGCCGGCCTGCCGCCGGTACTCAGGCTTCGTCACCATCTTGCTCCGGCCCGAAAGGCCAGAGGTCGATAGCAGCGCTAATCCGGCCGTTCTCCTCTGGTATCTGCGCCCACCTTCCCGAAGAATGCTCGTGGAGCGCGAGCAGCATGGAGGCCTTCGGTGCGCACACAGAAGATGATCATGATGATCGTGTTGGCGATTCTTCTCATAACTGCCGCAGCCATCTTCCTCACATTTCTCTGGCTGGGATGGGCGGGAGGCACGGTCGCGGTCGGGGGGCTCCTGGTGCTTGCAGCCGCCTTGTTCATGACAGTGATCCGTCCCTGGTACAACCGGTGGGGCGCCACCGACGAAGAGGTATCGATGGAGTTGGCCGGTGACGACGTCATCCCCGGTGGCGGCTCTGTCACCAGGGCGATAGGAATCAACGCTCCGCCTACGGATGTGTGGCCGTGGCTCGTGCAACTCGGCTTCGGCAGGGCCGGCTGGTACAGCTACGACTGGATCGACAATGACGGGCACCCCAGCGCCGAAGTCATTGTTCCGGAGTATCAGAATCTCGAAGTCGGCGACAGGATCCTGATGATGCCTGATATGGGTTTCGAGGTGTTGTCGATCGAAATCGGACGTTCGATCGTCAGCAAGCTGGAGGACGGCACGACGAGTTGGTGCCTCGCTCTCCTCCCGCAAGACGATGGGAGCACCCGGTTGCTGACCAGGTGGCGTAACAAGTGGGGCAAGATCACAGCAGCCAACGCCATCTTGATTGCCCTCACCGACCCCGGCACCTTCATCATGGAACAGAAGATGCTGCGCGAGATCCGCAAGAGGGCCGAAAACGTCAACCGATCAGATAGTCCTCTTTGATTATCTCGAGGTACGTGTTCGACTGAACAAGACCGACCCCATCGAGGCCGCGAATAGTGTCGAGTGTCTCGAGCAGATGCTCGTTGTCGCGGCACCATACTTCGCACACGAGGTCGTACGATCCTCCAGCCAGCGCAACCACCGTGAACTCCGGCATCGCACAGACCCTCTCCACAACTGGTTCGAGAGGTCCGCGCAACGAAACGAGGATCGTTGCAAAAGACGCGATACCGAGCACTTCCGCAGACGGGAAAGCCTGAATCACGACGACCTCCTCCTCGAGGAGTCGCTGGACACGAGCGCGAACACCTGCCTGCGACAAGCCGACCTTGGGAGCCAGCTCAACGAAGGTAGCGCGACCGTCTCGGACAAGTTCTCTGATCAAGGCGAGATCGACTTCGTCGAGCGCTCGATCGGACGCCGCTGGTTGGGCTAGCCGAATCTCAATGTGCTTCCCGAACAACTCGTTCGCGATGCCCGATGTCCCCGACTTCCGAAACTCCATCGCAGTGAGGGAATCGAGATCAACCACTCCGTCAATGGCGCGAATCCGGTCGAAAACCTCGAGCAGGTGCCCGTTGTCTCGGCAGCGAATCTCGGCCATCAAGCCTTGGCGGCCGGTGACTGAAACAACGAAGACCGCTTCCGAGATCGCCGCCAAATCCTTGCCAATCTTCCGCGCCGGGCCCTCGATAGTGAGGAAGACGAAGGAGAATACGCCCAGGCCCAGGCTGCGGGGATCCACTCGCGCGGTCACCTTGAGGACGTCGTCATGGAGAAGCCTGCGCACCCGCGCCCTCACTGCCGCCTGTGAGAGCTCGACTTTCGGAGCCAGCGCCGCGTACGGGGCTCGACCGTCAACGATCAGCTCGCCAACCAGCCGCCTATCTATTGCGTCGAGTTCGTGGGGATTGGACATCACCACGAGGGTAGCTGCCAATTCTGTCGTCGTGGACCAATCCAGCCTTTGATTCCGCATCGCTCTCTCGTCATGCGACCCCGCCTTCGCCAAAAGCGCGTTCAATC
>JBLYYS010000235.1:0-7780 GCA_048550235.1 Acidimicrobiia bacterium
GACGCAACAGCCGACGATATAGATCTGCACTGTTCAGAAGCCAAGGACTACGGCTTCGCCGCAGTCTGCGTAAACCCAGCCTGGGTCAAACGTGCCGCGGTCAACCTCAAAGGAACAGGGGTCCGCGTGGCCTCGGTAGTTGGGTTCCCTTTTGGGGCGACCACTGCCGACATCAAAGCAATGGAGACCAGACGAGTCCTTCGCGATGGGGCACGGGAGATCGACATGGTGCTGAACATTGGCGCCCTCAAATCGGGTCAGTACGACGACGTCCGCGCCGACATTGCCAAGGTTTCAGATGCGTGCCACGAGGTGGGCGCGCTGAATAAGGTCATCATCGAAACGAGCCTCCTCGAGGACGAGGAGAAGGTCATGGCTTCCTACCTGGCCAAGGAAGCGAAGGCCGATTTCGTGAAGACCTCAACCGGATTCGCCGGCGGGGGAGCAACTGTTCACGATGTCCTGCTCATGCGGGAGACTGTGGGTCCGGAAATGGGAGTCAAAGCGTCCGGCGGCGTTCGGAGCCGCGAGGATGCCGAAGAAATGATTGCAGCCGGAGCAACGCGAATCGGTGCTTCGGCCGGAATCTCAATCGTTACGGGAGGAACCTCGAGTGAGCAATATTGATCTGCGGTCTTTCGTCTTCCTCGACAGCCTCCAACCGCAGTATGCGGCCTTCATTGGTACCACCGCCCAAGGCTTCTTGCCGCTTGCCCATGACGCCTCGCTCTTTGTGGAGATCGCTCCCGGAATCGAAATCAACCGGGTAACCGACATTGCCCTCAAGTCGAATCGCGTCAAGCCGGGTATGCAGATCGTCGAGCGGTATTACGGGCTGCTGGAGATCCATTCACCGGAGCAGGCCGAAGCTAGGGGAGCCGGAGCTGCCATCCTCGACGCCATCGGACTTCAGGAGTCCGACCGCCTCAAACCGAAGATTCTCTCGAGCCAGATCGTCCGTCGGATCGACGACCACCAGGCCCAGTTGATCAATCGAATGCGGCACGGAAACATGATCATCCCCGGCCAGACGCTCTACGTGCTCGAGTGTGAGCCGGCTGCCTACGCAGCGTTGGCCGCCAACGAGGCCGAGAAGGCCGCCAACATCAACGTTCTGGAAGTACGTGCGTTCGGGTCGATGGGCCGGGTATATCTCGGCGGTGAGGAACGGGACATAGACGTAGGTTGGCGAGCAGCAGTAGCTGCACTGGAAGGTTTGGAAGGTCGCGAGTCATAACGACGAGGAGGAATACCAATGGCTGAAGCCCTTGGAATGATTGAAGCGAGAAGCTTCGCAGCAATGGTGGAAGCTGCCGACGCAATGGTGAAGGCAGCAAAGGTCGAACTCGTTTCCTACGAGGAGACCGGTGGCGGCTATGTGACCGCTGTCGTGCGTGGCGATGTTGCGGCCGTGAAGGCAGCCGTTGATGCGGGCATCCGCGGCGCAGAGCGCGTCGGTGAAGTCATCGCTAGCCATGTCATCGCCCGTCCGCACACGAACATCGATCTCGTGCTCCCGCTCGGCCGCGCCGAAGAGGCAGGCAAGGAGTAAACAAAGGAGGGAGCACATGCTCCTCGGACGTGTAGCCGGCACGCTTGTCGCCAGCCGGAAAGAGCCCAGATTGTCCGGGCTCAAGTTTCTAGTGCTCAAACAACTCGATGTCGACAACACCGAGACGGGTAGCTACGTAGTGGCCGCCGATGCGGTGGGCGCCGGCGTGGGCGAAGTCGTGATGTATGCGACGGGCAGTTCCGCCAGACAAACCGAATACACCCATGAGCGCCCCTGCGACGCAGTGGTAATGGCCATCGTGGATACCTGGGAGGTCGGCGGCGATGAGCGATATCACAAGTAAGCCATGAGCGGCCTCAGCCAAGAAGAGATTCGCGCCATCATCGGCAGGGTCGAGCAGAGGCTGGGCGACGTTGCCACCTCCGATCGACCGGCATCGACATTGCAGGCTCGAGCTGAGCTGGCGGTGTCCGAAGCCGACCTAGGCGAAGGGATCTTCCGTACGATCGATGAAGCCGTAGCTGCGGCCGGTCGTGCTCAAGTCGCATATGCGGCGATGGGCCTGGAGAAACGCAAGGCCATCGTTGAAGCGATGCGTCAAAGCATGCTCAGTCATGGCGATCATCTCGCACGCCTGGCGCACACGGAAACGGGTCTCGGTCGTTACGAAGACAAGGTTCGGAAGAACCGTATCGTCGCGCTCAAGACCCCCGGACCAGAGGATCTCGAACCGGTGGCCATCACCGGCGATCAGGGCATGGCAGTTGTGGAATGGGCACCGTTCGGGCTGATCGGTGCGATCACTCCGACGACGAATCCGACTTCGACGATCATCAACAACGCGATAGCAATCGTGTCGGCCGGCAACGCGGCCATCTTCAACGTTCATCCGAACGCAAGACAGGTGTCGGCCGAGAATATCCGGCTCCTGAACCGGGCGATTGTCTCCGCAGGTGGTCCACCGGATCTCATAACTGCGATTCCCGAACCCACGATAGATTCCGCCAAGGAATTGATGCACCATCCCGACGTGCCGGTACTCCTCGTCACCGGCGGGCCGGGCGTGGTGCGTGAAGCCCAGCGGACATCCAAGCGAGCCGTGGCTGCCGGCCCCGGCAATCCTCCCGCGGTGGTCGACGAGACCGCCGATATCGAGAGGGCGGCGGCGGCCATCGTCGGTGGCGCCTCCTTCGATAACAACATCATCTGCGTTGATGAGAAGGAAGCGATCGTGGTCGACTCGGTCGCCGATCGTCTCCTCAGAGCGATGGCCCACAACGGTGCCTATCTCCTCAAGCAGCATGAGCTTCAGCGCCTGGAGAGAGTGATCTTCAGGGAGATGGGTCAACCGAACAAGCCGGGCGTTATCAATCCGCAATGGATTGGAAAGAACGCCGCGGAGATCCTGGCTCAAATCGGAGTACAGGTGGCCGACGACGTTCGGCTGGTAGTGGCAGATGTTCCCCGGGATCACAGCCTGGTATGGACCGAGCAGATGATGCCGGTGTTTCCGGTCGTGCGGGTCCCCAACGTCGATGTTGCGATCGAGCTGGCGGTCAAAGTGGAGCATGGATTCCGTCATACGGCCGGTATCCACTCGACCAACGTCGAGACAATCACCAGGATGGCCCGGGCCATGAACTGCTCTATCTTCGTGGCGAACGGGCCGTTCTATGCGGGTCTCGGCGAGGGCGGAGAGGGCTATTCGTCCTTCTCCATCGCCAGTCCTACGGGCGATGGTCTCACAAGGCCCAGGACGTTCTCCCGTGAACGGCGGGTCACGGTGGTCGGCGCCTTGAGGATCGTTTGATGCCGATGCAGCCGGCGATTGCTTTACTCGAGTTCGATTCCATCGCAGTTGGTATCGAGTCCGGTGATGCCATGGTCAAGCGTGCGCCGCTCGACGTCATCAAGGCAGGAACGGTACATCCCGGCAAGTACCTGGTTCTGGTCGGCGGACAGGTTGCGGATGTGGAGGAGGCCATCGAGGCCGGCAGGTTCGTGGGTGGCGATGACCTCGTCGACGAGATGGTGCTGCCGGACGTACACGACGATGTTGTGGCTGCTCTCATCGGCACCAGGGAAGCGGGCCCGGGCGAAGCACTGGGGATCGTGGAGACGAGCACCGTCGCTGCGGTTATCGAGGCGGCCGATGCCGGTGTGAAGGGGGCATCCGTCACCCTGAGAGAAATCCGGATGGCCGACGGTTTGGGCGGCAAAGGGTATCTCTTGTTTTCCGGCCCCGTTGCCGAAGTGGAAGCCGCCGTTGAGATCGGCGTCGAGCGGGTATCCCAGCAGGTGGTCGCGAGCAGGGTCATCTCGCAGATTCATTTGGAGATGGATGAAAACCTGGCGGCAGATGGTCGGTTCCGAAAACGATTGAAGGGTTCGTAGGTGCAGCTGGGACGCGTGATCGGCACGGTGGTGGCCACAGAAAAGACCCCGAACCTCGAGGGCGTCAAGTTTCTCATCGTTCAGCCCCTGACCAAGACTCTGGAGCCATCCGGTCGTCCCGTGGTGGCGGCAGATGGAGTTGCGATGGCCGGCCCGGATGAACTGGTCTACATCGTTGGGTCGCGCGAAGCAGCGCAGGCCATGCCGGAACCGTTCGTTCCCGTCGATCACGCGATTGTCGGCATAGTTGATGAGGTGGCCGAATGGAACGCCTAGGTCATTCGATCGGGACACCCCGATGAAGATCGCCAAGGTGGCCGGTACGGTGGTCTCGACCATCAGCGCACCCATCTTCGACGGGCGGCGCTTGTTGCTGTGCGATTACGTGAATCCGGATGGTGAACCGACGGGGGACTACGTGATCGCAGTAGACGTTGTCGATGCCGGGGCGGGGGAGACCGTGCTGATCCTCGATGAGGGCAATGGCGCCCGTCAGATCATGGAGATGAAGATCGCACCGATCAGAGCAGTCGTCGTTGGCGTGGTCGATGAGGTAGAAGTCTCATGAGCAATGAACTGAAGCTTTTCTCGAAGCTATTGCGCGCCCATCCGTGGCATGGAGTTTCGATCGGAGCCGAGGCTCCCGAGCGGGTGACGGCCTACATCGAGATCGTTCCTTCGGATACCGTCAAGTACGAACTCGACAAAGACAGCGGAATCCTCAAGGTTGACCGGCCGCAACAGTTCTCGAACGTCTACCCAACCCTGTATGGGCTGATTCCACAGACTTTTTGCGGAGACCGAACCGCGGAGTTCTGCATGGGGAAGGCCTCACGGACCGGAATCGTTGGTGATGGTGATCCGCTGGACGTGTGTGTGCTGGCGGAGAAGTCGATTACTCACGGCGACATACTGCTGCCCGTGACGCCGATCGGGGGACTGCGAATGATCGACGGTGATGAGGCCGACGACAAGATCATCGCGGTCATGCAAGGTGATGCCATTTACGGGCACATGAAAGACATCCACGAGTGTCCCCCCGCCCTAGTCGAGCGCCTCCGCCACTACTTCCTCACCTACAAGGATGCACCCGGCGCCCGTAGGCGGAACACCGAGATAACCCATGTCTACGGACGTGAGGAAGCCCATGAGGTGATCGAGCGGTCGATGGCGGACTACCTGGACCTATATCCCGAGATCGAAGGCATGTTCCACGACATCTCCTGACACTGAACCAGCACAGCATGATTCGGACACAGAGGAGCGTGCCGCGGTTATCGTGACCGCAAGCCGACGGAGGACCACGACGTGCCGCTGCGCGAACCAACATTCACGATGGGAATCGAGGAGGAGTACCTTCTCGTCGACCTGGAGTCCAGGGACCTCGTACGGGACCCGCCCTCGGACGTCATGGCCGAGAGCCAGAGCAGGCTTCAGGACCAGGTGGGTCCTGAGTTTCTGCGGTCTCAGATCGAAGTCGGCACAAAGGTCTGCACCACGATCCAGGAGGCGCGCACCGATCTTGCCCGCCTGCGGCACAACGTGGCAGAGGTCGCTGCCACCCACGGAATGGGATTGATCGCCGCCAGCACTCACCCATTCGCGCGCTGGGGTGAGCAACTCCCCACCGACAAGGACCGCTATCTGGAACTCGAGCGGGATATGCAGGCTGTTGTACGTCGTCTGGTGATTTGCGGCATGCACGTACACGTCGGTGTCGAGGATGACGATCTTCGGATCGACTTGATGAATCAGGTTTCGTATTTCCTGCCTCACATCCTGGCCGCTAGTACCTCCTCACCGTTCTGGCACGGCAACGACACCGGCCTGAAGAGCTACCGGACGACAGTGTTCAAGTCGTTACCGCGCACCGGGCTCCCCGAGCATTTCTCGAGTTGGGGCGAGTACCAACGCCATGTCAACGTGCTGGTCGAGGCAGGCATCATCCAGGACGCCACGAAACTCTGGTGGGATGTGAGACCGAGTGCTCGATATCCGACCATCGAGATGCGAGTTGCCGACATCTGTACGCGGATTGATGACGCAGTTGCGTTGGCGACCGTCTTCGTTCTGCTGTTGAGGATGCTCTACCGGCGACGTCGGAGGAATCAGCGTTGGCGCACCTACGCCAACATGCTGGTCGCTGAAAACACCTGGCGTGCACAGCGTTACGGCGTCGGCGGGTCGCTGATGGACTACGGCAAAGGTGAACTCGTTCCATACCCACAACTCGCCGACGAACTGATCGAGATCCTGTGGCGAGAGGCAGAAGAGACGGGGACGACCGCCGAGCTACAGCACCTCGCTACGATCGCCAGAGAGGGCACCAGCGCCGACCGACAACTCGCTACTTACACGGATGCTGTTGAAGATGGTGCCGACCCGCGTGAGGCACTCAAACTGGTGGTCGACATGCTGATGCGAGAAACCATCGATGGCGTCTGAGCCGGCGCATCGGACTTTCACGTTCGCAGGCTCCCTCGATCTGAAGAGAACCGTAGGCCCGCTGATCGGTCCGTCTCCGGCGTTGGGCGCTATCTCAGAGCGAGAAGTCTGGCGGGCGTCGCGAACGCCTGAAGGACCGGCGACGATTCACGTGGTCCCTGTCGATAGCGGGATAGAGGCTGCCGCCTGGGGCGAAGGCGCCTCATGGGCGCTACAGCAACTGCCAGATCTGCTCGGTCTGGATGATGATCCTGCATCGTTCAAGCCGGACAACGGTCTGGTCCGGGACCTGCACCTGCGCGCGCTCGGCATGCGGTTTGGAGCGACCCGCTCCGTCTTCGAAGCCTTGGTACCGACGATCCTGGGCCAGAAAGTCACAACCAAGGAATCGCACCGTTCCTACCGGCGATTGGTTGCCGCCTTCGGTGAAAAGGCACCCGGACCGGGAGACTTCTCGTTGCCGCCGGCTCCCGAGGTTCTCGCCGAACTACCGTACTTCGACTACCACCCGCTCGGGATCGAGAGAAAGCGTGCCGACATAATCCGGCGGGTCGCGCAGCGAGCTGAGCGACTCGAGGAGGTGTCCACCATGGCCGCATCTGATGCGGTCAAGCGTCTGATGGCATTTGATGGCATCGGGCCCTGGACCGCGGCATTCGTCATGGCCGCGTCTAGAGGGGATGCCGATGCCGTTCCGGTCGGTGACTATCACCTACCGAACATGGTGGCGTGGGCACTGGCACGAGAGCCGCGCGCCGACGACGCACGCATGCTCGAACTGCTCGAGCCCTACCGCGGCCACAGAGGAAGGGTGATTCGCTTGTTGAAGCAAGCAGGAGTGCACGCCCCTAAGTTCGGTCCGCGATCGACGGTCCGTAGCTTCGAACAGACCTGACTACGGGCTCATTTCGAGAATGGCCTCGACGATGGCAGATGCTTCGCCGGCGGGATCGATCATGTCACGGTGTCCGGCACCCGGAATGACCGTCAAGGTCGCGTCATGCCCCGCCTCCTGCAATGCGGTCACGAAGTCCTGTGAGAACCGCAGTTCGACCGTGTTGTCGGCGGTTCCATGCAGGATCCGAATCGGCATGCCGACTCGTCGATCTATGTAGTTATAGGGGTTCCCCGCGGCCCATGCCTCCGCCGCCTCATCCCTGCTTCCACCGAAAAAGGGGATCAGGAGCGGCGAGTACTGGTCGGAGTCGTATGGTCCGGCGACTCCGATGAACCCATCCGGTTGATGTGATTCGTCTGTGACCGTACATGCCCCTGAGAAGTCGTCGCCGGCCAACGCCACAACGGCTCCGAGGTGGGCGCCTGCCGAGTAACCGATCAAGGTCACGGCGGATGAGTCACCACCGTATTCCTGGGCCGTTGATCGAGCAAAGGCAACACCGCATCCGATGTCCACGTATGGTTCGGGAA
>JBLYYS010000236.1:0-8171 GCA_048550235.1 Acidimicrobiia bacterium
CCTGCAGAAGTCTGAACTGAGGTGGCGGCACGGCGGTGTGCCAGGGCTGCCCCGATGAATCCGAGGAACATCGGATGCGGGTCATCGGGCCTGGACTTGAACTCTGGATGGAACTGCGAAGCGATGAAGTAGGGATGATCCGGCAACTCAATTACTTCAACCAGTTGCTCGTCCGGAGAGACCCCCGACAGCACCATGCCGGAAGCTTCGAGATCCTTGCGATACCGGTTATTCACTTCATACCGGTGACGGTGCCGCTCGTAGATCAGTTCCTCCCCGTACAGGTCTCTGACCAGCGAACCCTCGGCCAGCTTTGCAGGGTAGAGGCCCAGGCGCATTGTCCCGCCCATGTCATCTACGTCCTGCTGACTCTCCATCAGGTCGATGACCCGGTGCGGGCTGGTGGGATCGAATTCGCCGGAGTGCGCCTCCGGCAGGCCGAGGACATTGCGAGCATATTCAATCACGGCGCACTGAAGCCCCAGGCAAAGACCGAGGTATGGAACCCGTTGTTCGCGCGCATGCCGAACCGCAAATACTTTGCCTTCGATTCCGCGACCACCGAAACCACCCGGTACCAGGATGCCATCGAGATCTTCGAGATAGGCCGAGCCGAGCAGACCGGGTAGGTCATCGCTCGGCACCCATCTGAGGTCGAGACCGACTCCGTGGGCCAGCGATGCGTGTCGCAACGACTCAACGACGGACAGATATGCGTCGGGGAGGTCAACGTACTTGCCGACAACACCGATCGTGACCTCACCCTTGACCGAAGCCGCCCTGGCGACAAGGTCTTCCCAGGAACTGAGATCAGGTTCTCCGGCTTCGAGGTGGAGTTGCTTCACGACGACATCGTCGAGTCCGGCGGCACGCAAGGTCAGCGGTACCTCATAGATGTCGCTGGCGTCCGGAGCGTTGATCACAGCCTCGGCGTCGACATCACAGAACAGGCTGATCTTGCGCCTGACTTGTTCATCGATTGGCCGGTCGGACCGAACCACGATCACATCGGGCTGAATGCCTCTTGATCGCAACTCAGCAACAGAGTGCTGGGTGGGTTTGGATTTGAGCTCGTCACTGGAGGCAATGAACGGTACGAGAGTCACGTGCAGGTAGAGCGTGTTCTCCCGGCCGACGTCTTTGCGAAGTTGTCGGATGGCCTCGAGATAGGGAAGGCCCTCGATGTCGCCGACCGTCCCGCCTATCTCCGCGATAACCACATCTACCTCGTCGCGTTCGCCGAGTCGGCGAACCCGTGACTTGATTTCGTTGGTGATGTGCGGGATCACTTGCACGGTGTCGCCCAAGTAGTCGCCTCTGCGCTCCTTCTGAATCACGGTCTGGTAGATGGATCCGGTGGTCACATTCGAGTCGCGTCGAAGGTGTTCACCCGTGAATCGTTCGTAATGCCCCAGATCGAGGTCGGTCTCTCCCCCATCATCGGTAACGAATACTTCCCCGTGCTGGAAGGGATTCATCGTGCCCGGGTCCACATTGATGTAGGGATCGAGCTTCTGCATGACGACCTTGAGGCCCCGTGCTTTGAGAAGTCTCCCGAGGGACGCTCCGGTGATTCCTTTACCGAGACTGGAAACCACGCCCCCGGTGACGAATACATACTTGGTCACGGGCGCGTAGCGTAGCACCGGTTCCGGCAACCCCAAGTTTATGTCCGGGTTCGTCGTCACTTGTCGGCGCGCTGGGCTATTCGCCGGAGTTCCTCGGCATGCTCGCGTCCCCGTTCGGACTCCGACAAACCCGCCAGCATTCTTGACAATTCCTCGATTTGATCGTCATCCGTCACCCGCCGTACCGAAGCCGTCGCTCCGTCTCTATCGACCACGAAGTGCGTATCAGCATGAGCGGCCACCTGGGGAAGGTGGGTCACACACAGGACCTGACGCTTTTGCGCCAGGTCTGCGAGTTTGCGTCCCATCGCCAGGGCAGTCCGGCCGCCCAGGCCGGCGTCGACCTCGTCGAAGACAACAATGGGGGCCTCGCCCGCCGAGCCTGCCAGGCGAAGCGCGAGCACGAGCCTGCTCAACTCACCGCCCGAGGCAACGCGAGCAACCGGACCCGGCTCGATCCGCTCGTCCGACGAAAAGAGCAGGTCAATTCGATCGGCACCAGTTGGTCCGGGTGCTACCTCACCAATGGTGAACCGAATCGATGGTGACGTGAACCCGAGATCTCGCAGGTGTTCCTCGGCAGCATTCTCGACCACACTCGCGGCCGTCTCTCTGGCCCGACGCAGAGACGCGCCGGCGTCATCGAGGCTCGACTCGGCTGTAGCGAGTTCGACATCCAGGACCCGACTGCGATCGATCAGGTCCGTCAGTTGTTCGAGCCTCGATGCGGCTTCAGTACCGAAGTCGAGAATGGCTTGAAGGTCCTCCCCGTATTTGCGCCTCAGGTCTGAGAGGATCGCGAGTCGGTTTTCTGTCTCCTCGAGCGAACTCGGGTCGAGCGATACACCCTCGATTGAGATCCGCAACTCCGTACTGAGTTCGCTCAACCCAGCGATTACGCCGCGGCTCGACTCGACGAGGGCGGCAAGCTCAGGGTCCAAATCGGCCGCCCGGAGGACATCCGCTGTAGCAGAACCGGTCGCGTCGGATGCCTGCTCGATGGATCCGTGTGCTTGATGGAGTAGCTCGAGGAGGGTGCTGGCGTGCCTCATGCGGCGGGCTTGTGCAGCCAGCCGATCATCGTCTCCTGCGGCGAATCCAGCGCCTGAGATCTCATCGACCTGAAAAGCCACCAGCGACCGCTCCCGCTCCAACGCGCGCACGTCTCCGCCGATCCGCGTCTGATCCCTGCGCAGGTCGGCGACTCGATCCCACGCAGTGCGATATTGGAGCATCGCACTCTGGCCATGCTCGTCGAGCGCACCATCCACGAGATCCCGCAGCGCTGCCGATGACCGTAGCGCAAACTGGTCTCCCTGCGCGACGATCTCGACCAGGTCTGCGATTCGTTCTGCAACCACCTTCAGAGGCACCATGGAACCGTCTAAATATGCTCGGCTGCGACCTTCCCTGGCGAGACGTCGGGTAACGGTTATCTCCTCACCGTCGACCAGGAATCTCCCTTCAACTGTTGCATCGTCGCTGCCCGCGGTGATCAGACCACTTCGCGCCGGCAAGCCAAGTAGAAGCTCGATTGCACCGAGTAACAGGGTCTTTCCAGCTCCGGTTTCGCCGGTAACAACAACGAGGCCGGGTGTCGGTTCGATACGAGCCGAATCGATAACTCCCAGGTTGGTGAGAGCAAGTTCGTCGAGTCGGCCCCTCATTCGAGTTTCAGTTTCTCTGTGACCAACCGTGGATATGACCGACGCGAATGGTCTATGAAACGAACGTTGTGCGGTGCCCTGCGAATGACGATCTCTTCGCCTTGCGCAGCTGATCCGAGTTCGTGACCGTCGACGTTTACGCCCACAGGCCACTCCCGGATCACTGTGCAACGCAACTCGGAATCGGGCGGCAGCACGATGGCGCTGGAGAACAATGAGTGATGCGCGACGGGCGTGAGGATGATCGACTCGACATTGGGATGCACGAGGGGGCCGCCTGCCGAGAGATTGTAAGCGGTTGAGCCGGTCGGCGTGGAGAACACGAGTCCGTCGGCGTGATAGGTGAGAAACGGTTCACCGTCGACGGCTACCTCGATTGAGACGAGCCGCTGGCTCATCATCTTCTCGACGACCACATCGTTCACACCAACAAGCGACCCGACACCTGCGATTGAAGCCTCGATCGCTAGACGGTCGACCTCAGCCCATGTGCCATCCTCGAGTTGACCGACGATCGAATCGATCTCATCAGGCTCGACATCGGCCAGAAACCCGATGCGACCCAGATTCACGCCGAAGAGTGGGACATCGAGTGCCAGCGCATGTTGGACGGCTCTCAGTACCGTTCCATCGCCGCCGACCGCGGCGACGATATCGGCATCCGAGTCGTCGATATCGACCGCGGTAACGCCGAGTCCCGGCGCAGCACGCTCGTCTGCCACTACTTCGAAGCCTGCTGAGCGCGCCCGTGCAACCAGTGAGGCGGCAACTTCCTGTGCTCGATTGAGTCTCTGATGCAGCACGATGGCGATCTTCACTGCTGAGTCCATTCCTCGATTTGCCGTTCGTCGACATCGACGCTCCCGAATCGAACGTGGATCAGGAACTCTCGATTTCCTTTTGCGCCTCGCACCGGTGAGGCAATCAGATCCCGAGTTCCGAGACCCATCTCATTGAGGCACTCAATCACTCGCCGTATAGCCCGGGCGTGGTCATCAGCCTCGCGCACTATTCCTCCCTTGCCAACCTCTCCCTTACCCAATTCAAACTGAGGCTTGACGAGCAGCACCAGGTCGGTCTTCGAGTGTGCGAACCGAACGAGCGCATCCGCAACGGTGCACAACGAAATGAACGACAGGTCGGCGACTATCAAATCGAAAGGCGCCCCGAGGACGTCCGGATCGGCGTAACGGAGATTCGTGCGGTCGTGGATGTCGACACGATCGTCCTGTTGCAGTGACCAGGCAAGCTGTCCGTAGCCGACATCGACGGCGGCGACGGAGGCGGCACCTCGTTGAAGTAGACAATCGCTGAACCCGCCGGTGGATGCGCCGGCGTCGAGACACCGACAGGCCTGCGGATCTATTCCAAACGCGTCGAGTGCGCTCTCGAGTTTCAGTCCGCCTCTGGATACGTAGCGGCTCGAGCCACCCTCATCCATGCTGATCGGAACGTCTGGGCCCACCATGGAGGCAGCTTTGGGCGTGGAGATGCCACCAACTCTGACCCGCCCCTCTTCGATGGCGCTCTGGGCTTCGGTGCGGCTGCTCGCGAGACCCCTACGCTGCAGCTCCTTATCGAGTCGACGCCGGGTCAGACCGTCGCCTCCTCTTTGTTCTCGAGCAGCCGCGCTAGCGCACCGGCCAACTCATCAGCGATTTCGGCAGCTTCGGCCGGGTCAGAATTCTCGAGGTCCTCGATGCGGCGGGTTATCGACGTATGATCCATGCGGCCATTATCACCCGACCCTGTCCAAATCGAGCGCCTTTCTAGATCATGATTCCTCTGCGCGACGCCAATCCGACGGTTATCCACCCATTTGTCAACTGGATGATCATTGCCGCCGCCATAGCGGTCTATTTCCTCGTCCAGCCGCAGGCCGAGCCGGCGGCTACCGCGTTCGGCTTCGAGTGGGCGGCCATTCCGTGCGAACTCACTACCTTCGACGCACTCGACCGGGAGGAACTCGAAACCGGCGTCTGTATGCGTACCGGCGGTGTCGATGGCGACCTCTTCCCAGACAAGTCGGTGGGATTGAGCGTGCTCATCTCGATGTTCCTCCACGGTGGTATTGGGCACCTCATCGGAAACATGTGGATTCTCTGGATCTTCGGCAACAACGCAGAGGAGGCCTTCGGTTCTGGGGGATATCTGCTCTTCTACCTGGCTTCGGGCGTTGCCGCTACCGCAGGGTTCGTTTTCATGAACCCTGCGGGCGTCGTCCCTCTCGTAGGGGCGTCGGGGGCAATCGCCGGCGTCATGGGTGCGTATCTCGTGCTGTTTCCCCGCGCCCGGATCGTGTCGCTGGTTCCAGTCTTTTTCTTCATACCGCTGGACGTGCCGGCCTGGATTTATCTCATTCTCTGGTTCGGTGGCCAGTTCGCTTTGTCGGGCAACGGCGGTCAGATCGCCTGGGAAGCCCACGTCGCCGGATTCGTGTTCGGCCTCGTGATTGCATTCTGGCTACGGCCCCGACTGCTCCGACGGGTCGCCCGATTGCACCGCACGGCCGTCCCACGCAGGATCAGAAGGCGCTGAGCGCAGCAGGCAGAGCTGCCAGGGTCTCCACGATGATGTCGGCATCGACATGATCTGCGGCAGCGGCCGGGGTGACACCGGACAGGGTCAGCACGGTGGTCCAGCCGGCATTCGCACCCAGAGCCAGGTCGGTATCCGGTCTATCCCCCACTACGAAAACCGGCCCGTCGGCGAATCTCTCCGCAATGAGTCTCTTCATCGGTTCGTACGGTTTCCCGGCGGGTTCGGCCTTACGCCCGGAAGCCGCTTCCAGCGCAGCCACCATGGACCCGGCGCCGGGCCAAAGGTCGTTGTCGGCTGCAGGAAAGGTCGTATCCAGATTGCTGGCAATGAAGCGGGCCCCTGCATGGAGCGCTTTCGTCGCCTCTCGCAACCGTTCGTAGGAAAGGTCTAGGTCGAAACCGACCGCCACCACCGAAGCCTCCGACCCGGTTGAAGCGATTTCGTGCCCTGCTTCGCGGAAGGCGGTCGTCAATCCCTCTCCACCAACCACATATACCCGTTGGGGCGGGCCGACCAACATCGAGGCCGCCGCCCGAGCGGAAGACACTACTTGCCCGGTCATCGCCTGATATCCGCTGAGTCTGAAGATCTTGGCCGCGACCGCATCGTCGGTCTTTGAGGAATTGTTGGTGGCGAAGATGATCCGATATCCCGATTCATCCAGCGACTGCAGAGCCTCCCCGGCGCCCGCTATCGCCGTGTCGCCGCGATAGACGACTCCGTCGAGATCGCAGACCAGATTCCCTTTTGGGCCCTGTGGTGCTGCAGGTCGGCGTTCGCTCATGTAGCGGCGATCCGGTCCGAGAAACCCGAGACGATCTGCTCGAGCAACTCGAAGGTACGACCGAGGGACTCGACGCTGACTCGCTCATTGCGGCCATGGAACATACCCATGAACTCGGGGAAAGCGATGCGGTCGTCGTACCAACCGACTCCGTATCCGACCACTCCCCGATCCCGGAAGAATCTGAGGTCGGTCGTCACCGGCGTCAGCGTAGGCACAACCCGTCGCGATCCTGTGAGCTCATCGAACGCATCGACGATCGCTTCCCACAGTGGACCGGATGGCCGACTGGCGGACGCAAGGTGATCGAGGACCGGCTCGACCGAGATCTTGTCGTAGTCATCAGCCAACACCTTCTTCAGGTGATCGTCGATGGTCGTTCCATCTTGGCCGGGGAGAGCCCTGAAATCCACCTCGGCCCTCCCAGACTCCGGGATCACGTTGGACTTGACTCCTGAATCGAGAACATTCGGACTGACGGTTAGATGAGTGCAAGCATGGACGTAGCGGGCCAAACCCATCGACTCGGCACCGAGATCCTCGATGACTCCGTCGATCGCTTCCGGATCAAGCCAGTTTGCGGCTTCGGCTTCGGTCAGCCCGAGGCCTTCGACGAATTGCCGCCACTCGGGAGAAATGGAGATCGGAGAAGGCGAAGAAGCCAACGAGGCCATCGCCCTGGCGAGGGGGACCAGAGCGTTGTCGGTCCCATAGGGTTGACTTCCGTGCCCGGGAGTGCCTTTCGTCTCGAGGACTCGCCAGAAAGGTCCCTTCTCTCCCACATTGACTGGGAACGCCTCATGGTTGCTCAGTTTGAGAGCCGGGTAGGCGACCTCGTTGAGGACGTATTCGCAGGCGATCTCGTCCCAGTGGTTCTCGGTCAAGTAGTGAGCACCGTATTTTGCACCGGCTTCCTCGTCTGCCACGCCGAGAAACAGCAGATCACCGGTAGGGCGAGCCATTTCTCCGGTTAGGTAGCGCTTGAACACAACGGCCATCGTGGCAGTGATGTTGAGCATGTCTACCGCGCCGCGTCCCCAGACGAAGCCGTCGTGGACGCCACCGTCGAACGGGTCGTGATCCCACCCGATCGATTCCGCCGGAACCACATCGAGGTGGCCCATCAGCATCAGCCGGGGAGCTTTCGGATCCTTGCCCGGCACCTTGTACAGAACGCTCTGCCGACCGGGATGCGGCTCGAACACGCGACCGGCCTCTCCAAAGAAGTCGGCGAGTGTCGCGACCGATCGGAACTCAGAACCGCTGTCGGGGCTCCCGTCGTTGATACATCGATTTCGGATCAACCTACCGAGCAGTTCAGCGATCGCTTCCGGTCGCATCTCGTCTCCTTTTGAGTATCTCGAGCAACTCGAACATGGATGAGGTCAGGGGCAGATTGTGAGCCTCGTCTACCGGCACCCAGGCAACCCGTGCTGCATCGTCACCGGCGATCAGCGTTCCCTCGATGACCCGCGCCTCAAAGTCCATCAAGACGAAATGCCAGTCCGGACCAATCGTCTCTCCCGTCCATATGAGGTCCCCGACCTCGAC
>JBLYYS010000237.1:0-5734 GCA_048550235.1 Acidimicrobiia bacterium
AACGTTCGACGACATCACCGGGGCCGCCGTTCTCGGCCACGATGCCTGTGAGCCTGTCGCGACGCCCCTCCCAGTTGTTGTACCAGCGCACTTCACTTGGAGTGGACTCGTGCATGACCCAATCGGCGCCGGTTTCCTCGACCAGTCGTTTGGCGATGGCCATGTGGTCGACGTGAAGGTGGGAACCGATCAGTCGGTGGAGGTCGGTGAGGCCGGCGCCGATGTGTTCGAGTCCGCGCACGATCGCGGTGTAACCGTCCTCGGTGTCGACGCCGCAGTCGAGCATCGTCAACCCATCGGAGCCTTCGAAGATGAAGGAGTTCACCGACCTGGGCGCGGTGAAAGGCAGCGGGAGGGTCAGGCGCCAGATGCCGGAACCGAGGGACTCGATGTGGTCCATCACCGGTGGGTGGTCGATTCCCTGACGACAAAGGTGATGTCGAGGGTCACCGTGTAGTCCGCCGGGGCACCGGAGGAATCGACGGTCCCTCCGACCTCCACGACTTTGAATGATTGGATTTCCGACAAGGTTTCGGCGGCGCGCCCCAGCACTCCGTTGATGGCATCCTCGATCGAGTCGGGACAACTCCCGCTGAGTCGAACAGTCTTGGTAATCATGGCCCCTCCCTAAACGACGGGTTCCTGTCAATGCAAGGTATCAGAAACGATGCACGCGATTGACAGGAATCGCTGCCCGTTTTTCCTGTCAATGCAGGGTATTGGAAACGATGTGCGCGATTGACAGGAATCCCAGGGTCATGAGACGACGACCATCAGCCAGATTGCCGATGCCACGAGGATTACCAGGGCGGTGACGATTGAAGCGATGAGTAGGAAACGTGTCTGCATGACCCGGTCAGGGTATCGCGTCGGCGGATGTTCGCCGTGTCGCTAATCTCGTGCTGCTGACTCAATTCTCCCGGAGGACTCGTGTACGACGTTGTCATCATCGGCGGCGGCCCCGCCGGCTACGCCGCGGCGCTCTACGCCCACAACTACGGTCTCAACACCGCATTGGTGGAGAAGGATGAGGTTGGTGGAACCTGCCTCTTGCGCGGATGCATTCCGGCCAAAGCCTGGCTCCAATCTGCCGAGGTATTCACGACCGTCGCCAAGGCGGCCGAGTTCGGGGTGCAATCCTCTGAGCCAACCTTCGATTGGGGGACGGCACTGGCCAGAAAACAGAAGATCGTTGAAGGACTCGTCAAGGGCCTGTCCGGATTGCTCAAGCAACGGAAGGTCGACGTCATCAACGGCCTCGGCCGTCTCGATGGACCCAACCGGGTCATCGTCAATGACGGCGAACAGGTTCTCGAAACCAAGAATGTCATCGTTGCGACAGGATCGGTACCGCGTACGATTCCCGGCTACGACTTCGACGGTGTTCGCATCGTCAGCTCAGATCACGCTCTTGATTGGAAAGCCAGGCCCCAGCGGGTGGCGATCATCGGAGCCGGCGCCATCGGGTGCGAGTTCGCCAGCTTGCTGGCAGATCTGGGAAGCGAAGTCACTCTGCTCGAGCTGATGGATCAGATCGTTCCGGGAGCCGATGCAAAGGCAGCCAGGGAGCTGCAGAAGCACCTCAAGCGCCGCGGCGTGAAGATTCACACAGGGGCGTCGGTTACTGCACCGACCATTTCCGACGCGGGAGTCACTGTTCCCTTTGGAGACGCCTCAGTTGAGGTGGATGTGGTGCTGGTAGCTGTCGGCAGGGCACCAGTAACGGATGGAATCGGGATCGAGACGACAAGCGTTGCAACTGATCGCGGCTACCTCGTCGCGGATCTGACCACGATGCAGACGTCGCAGCCGGGCATCTATGCGGTGGGAGATCTCCTGGCTGCAACGCCCCAACTGGCTCACGCCGGATTCGCTGAGGGCATTGCCGCAGTCACCCACATTGCTACCGGTGAGGCGGCGGGACCCGATTACCGGGCCATTCCACTCGTCGTCTACACCCACCCGGAGATGGCTGAGGTGGGGCTCACCGAAGCCGCAGCCGTCGAGCAAGGCTACGAAGTCGAGACCCACTCGCACAGTTTCCTCGGGGTTGGTCGGGCCCAGATCATTGGCCAGAACCAGGGCATGGTGAAACTCGTCGTGCAGAAGGATGGTCCAATACTGGGCGCCTCCGTTGTGGGTCCACAGGCCGGAGAATTGATCCACGAACTGATGTACATCGTCGGTTGGGAAGCGCTACCGGAGGAGGCTGCTGCGTTCATACACGCCCATCCGACTCTGTCCGAGGCCGTGGGGGAGACCCTGCTCACCTCGACGGGGCGCAGCCTCCACTAGAAGACCAGAATCCGGACCGGAATGGACCGGTCACCGGTATCGTTGCCGGTAAGGACACAAACTGAGAGGACACCAGGAACGTATGGCAACCACGGTCTCCATGCCGCAATTGGGAGAGACGGTCACTGAGGGGACCATTCTCAGCTGGCCGAAGAGCGTCGGAGAGACGATCGCGGTCGACGAGGTACTCGTCGAGATTTCGACCGACAAAGTCGACACGGAGATCCCTTCGCCGGTCGGCGGCACCATTCTCGAGATCCTCGTGCCTGAGGGTGAGACGGTGGTCGTTGGCACCGACATGATTGTCATCGGGGAAGCCGGCGAACAGCCCGCCGCGCCGACGGTGGAAGAACCCGTTGTCGATGAGCCCGCAGCCCCTGTGGTTGAGACCCCAGTGGTAGTTGAAGCTCCAGCCGTTGCCGTTGCGGCAGAACCGCCTCCCGTTGCCGCAGTCGAGAGCGCCGACGTCGATCCGCTGGAAGGTATGTTCCTCTCACCGGTTGTCCGGAAACTCGCTCGCGAACACAACCTCGATCTCAGTTCAATCTCCGGCAGCGGGCGCGATGGTCGAATCACCCGCAAAGATGTCGAAGCGCTGATCGAGACCGGCGTTCCGGCCACCCCGGTTGAGCCGCCGGCGGCGGCCACACCAGCTGAGCCGCCGGCAGCGGCCACACCCATGACGCCGCCACAGCCGGTTGAGGCGCCTGCGCCGTCGGCGCCCGCCACTCCTGCTCCTGCTGTTCCGGCTGAGATCCCATTGCTGGAAGGCGACGAGGTCCACGACCTCGATCGACTTCGGGCGGTGATCGGTGAAAACATGATTCGGGCCAAGCAGACTGCCGCCCATGTGTGGACCTCCGTCGAGGTGGACTACACGAAGGTTGAGCGGATTCGCCAGGCTCACAAGGTGGCGTTCAAGGAGGCGGAGGGTTTCTCGCTCACCTACCTACCGTTCATCGCACGGGCGACGATCGATGCGCTCAAGGCCTTCCCGGTGGTGAATAGCTCGTACTACCTCGAACAGAGGAAGGCAGTCTTCCATCGTCTGGTCAATCTCGGCATCGCCGTCGACATGGATCAAAAAGGCCTCCTAGTTGCGAAGATCGAGGACTCGGATGGGCTCCGACTCGTTGGATTGGCTAGGAAGATCCGTGACATCGCGCTGCGCGGTCGCGCAGGTGAGTTGGGCCTCGACGACATCAGCGGGTCGACTTTCACGATCACTAATCCCGGCCCCTTCGGGTCTTTCATGTCGGCTCCGATCATCAACGTGCCCAATACCGGCATATTGTCCACCGACACCGTGGTGAAGCGACCCACGGTCATCACCGGACCCGACGGTGCCGACATGATCGCCATCCGCAACATCGGCTACCTCGGCTTGACCTGGGACCACCGCGCCTTCGATGGGTCGACGGCAGTCCTCTTCCTCCGCCGCATCAAGGAGAATCTCGAAACGTGGGACTGGGACCAGGAACTCGCGTGAGTGCTGGGGTACCCGTTTCTCCCCCCAGCGGGGGGAGTGCCGAACGAAGTGAGGCGAAGGGGGAGAGGGGCAATGACAAACCGACCCTCCGCGTCCGCTGGCTGGGGAAGCTTCCCTATGCCGAGGCGTGGGACCTCCAGAGGGCTCTTTGGGAAGGTCGAGTCAACGGGCGTTCGTCCTGGGATTACCTGCTGCTGCTCGAGCATCCGCACGTTTACACGATCGGTCGCAACGGCGATTCCGGCAATCTGCTGGTTTCGAAGGAGAAGCTCCGGGATCTCAACGCCGAACGGTTCGACGTAGATCGCGGCGGCGATATCACCTATCACGGTCCGGGCCAGGTGGTCGGGTACCCGATTATCCAACTGGATGATCCGAAACGAATCAGCGCCTATGTAGGCAAGATGCAGCAGGCACTCATCGCCACCCTCGCCGATTTCGGCATCGATGCGTGGTCCGAAGACGGTTTCACGGGTGTTTGGACGGCCCAGGGAAAGATCGCGGCGATAGGTGTTCGGGTGGCCCGGGGCGTGACCATGCACGGGTTCGCACTCAACGTCGATCCAGACATGAGTTACTTCGGGCACATGCATCCATGCGGTATCACCGACCGTTCGGTGACATCGATGAGCGAACTCCTGGGCCGCCGTATTTCGATGGAAGAGGTCATCGACCGTCTACTTCCAGTATTCGGAATGACGTTCGGCTACGAGTCGCCCGAAACTCAGCTTGGCGCGTTCACCCGCTCGCAGGGACGCGACCGGGAATTCGAAGTCGACCGCCTGGTTGAGGAGGGCACGTTCTCGCCGGAGCGTCACCACGAGGTTCCGATCACACTGAGAGGTGGATTGCTCCCAGGAGAGCCGGAGCGTCCAAGCTGGATGAAGATCAAGGCGAATCTCGGTGCCGAGTACCGCGACGTGAAGAAGCTGATGCGAGGGCTTGACCTCCACACCGTGTGTGAGGAGGCGGGCTGTCCGAATATCTTCGAGTGCTGGGAGTCGGGTACGGCGACTCTGATGATCCTCGGCGACACGTGTACGAGAGCATGCAGCTTCTGCAACGTACTGACCGGCAAGCCCACCGAACTCGACGTCATGGAGCCCTTCCGGGCCGCCGAGGCGATTCGTGACATGGAACTCGAGCATGCGGTGATCACCGCGGTCGATCGCGACGATCTCACCGACGGCGGCGCCGGGATCTGGGCGGAGACCATTCGTCAATCCCGGCTGCTCAATCCACACACTTCGATCGAGGTGCTGGTTGGGGATTTCAAAGGTGATACCGATGATCTCGCTACCGTCATGGCCGAGCAGCCCGGTGTACTCAACCACAACACCGAAACGGTCTTGAGGCTGCAGCGCGATATCCGCACCGCGGCCAACTATGGGCGGTCGTTGACGTTGCTCTGGCGGGCGAAAGCGATGAACCCGGATAGTGCGATCAAGTCCGGTCTGATCGTTGGAATGGGCGAAACCAGGGATGAAGTGTTGGGGGCGCTGGCCGACCTGCGGGCGGTCGGCGTGGAAATCGTCACGATCGGTCAGTACCTGCGGCCCACCGCCAAACACCGCCCGATCCATCGCTACGTTCATCCGGAAGAGTTCGACGAGTACAAGTCCTTCGGAGAAGGGCTGGGTATTCGGCACGTTGAGTCCGGACCGCTCGTGCGGTCGAGCTATCACGCCAAGGATGCCGCACAGGCGGTTGCCCCCACAGTGGGGGTGAGGTAATGAGTTTCGACAGACGGCTGAAAGAGGCAAGGCGTTTGCTGGCCGCCGAGGATCTGGATGGCAAATGGCATCGGAACGCCATTGGCCACGAAGTGGTATTCCTTGAGGATCATGACAACGTATCCGTCGCTTGATGTGCACCCCTGCGTGATGTCGTGCTGGCGGCGCGGGAACCGGTAATACACTAACGGACTGAGACTCCGACTCGTACACTTTA
>JBLYYS010000238.1:0-3583 GCA_048550235.1 Acidimicrobiia bacterium
TAGCAGCTCTCATCGGTATCTACGTTGCGGGCAGCGTTCGGTATCACGAACAGGGGCGCAGCACTGCCGAGAAACCTATGAGCTAATGCCGTGGGCGCGTTCGGCCAGGCCGTTGAGGATCTCCAGGACCAGTCGATTTGCCAGGAGGGCGGTAATGCCGCCAGGGCCGTCGTACGGTGGGGACACCTCGACGATGTCCGCTCCCAGAACGTTGAGATCGCGGGACACTCTCCGAACGGTGTCGAGCATCTGGCGCGATGTGAGACCTCCGGGCTCCGGCGTGCCGGTAGCTGGTGCCATTCCCGGGTCGATAACGTCGATGTCGATCGACAGGAACACGCCCTTCGCGTCTGCACCGGCGTAGCCAACCGCCTCGTCGACGACCGGGCGGAGCCCGCGCTCCTCTATCTCGGTCATCATGTAGCTGCGCATCCCCTCGCCCTTCATCCAAGCGACGGTTTCGGGTCCGGGCCAATAACCGCGCAGCCCGATCTGAACGAACCGGCTCCCCGGCACTGCGCCGGATTCGATCAGGCGACGCATCGGCGTGCCGTGGCCGTATAAGGCTCCATACCCGGTCAGCTCCCCGGTATCGGCGTGGGCATCGAAATGAACGAGCGCCACCTCGCCGAATCCGTGAGTCCTGGCTATTCCGGTGGCGTTGGCATAGGTGATCGTGTGGTCGCCGCCCAGCACGATCGGAATCGACCCGGCCGAGCTTATCTGAGCGACGGTGTCGGCGATGAGGTCTAGGTCACCCTCGATGTCTCCGGGATGGAGTTCGATGTCCCCGATGTCGACCACGCTCTCGAGCGCGTTCAGTCCGGTGGGCAAGTGGGGTCGGTAGGCGTCGGCACTGAAGTAGTCGCTCTCCCTGATCGCCTTCGGCCCGAAGCGGGTTCCCGGACGATGAGAGGTACCCCAGTCGAACGGCGCTCCCACGATCACAGCTCTTGCGCCTTGGAGATCCTCCAGGGTGGCGGCCGGGACCCCGGCGAACGAGGAGGTCGACGCAAAGGCGTGCGTGCGTGCCGAGTCGAATGGCGTACCGGGGTTCATGTTCATCTCCACGTCGTCAGACTACGGCGATATCTCGCGGGAACCAGGCATCCTCGTCTGATCCACCCAAATCCTCGGCGAATCGGCGTCCATCCCACACTGCGGTCGCAATGGTCCCAGGACTCAGGGCGTCACCAACGACGCGAACCGATCGCAGACCGGCATCAGTCCAGGCATCCTCCCGCCCGACCAGGTCGAGATAGAGGCTCTCATTCGGGAGACGGCTTGTTACAAAGACAGCCGAGTCGCCCTCAACGACGCGTTCGGCGGCGGTGTACACAGATTGAACCACCAGGCCGTCGGATCTGGCTCGGTCGACGGTGTGGTCGGTGATGATCTCAACACCCAGGTCCATGAGCCGGGCCTGAATTCGGTGCTGTTCCAAAGTCATGTCTGTCCAGCTCGACACCTGTGAGTCGGGTGTCACGTAGGCGACGGCGAAATCTTCCTTCATCAGCAATTCTGCCAGGACGCCGCCCAGGTAGTAACGATCATCGTCGAAGATCACGACCCTCTCGCCGCGGGGGCGTCGGCCGCTCATCAGATCATCCGGCGTCAGAACCTCCATCCCATCATCAAGCTTGATTGGGCGCGAGTGTGAGTAACCGACTCCATCGCGCCGCCAGGTCGAACCGGTGGCCACCGCGATGTGATTGAACCCGTACTCGAGAATCTCGTCGGCAGACATGGCACTCTCAAAGAAGTACTCCACGTTCTTCGATCGGTCGAGTTGAGCGCTCCGATAGTCGACAACCCGGATCCACTCCGCCAGTCCCGGCAGCCGGGCCTCCCTCACCACCCGCCCGCCGAGTTCTCGCGAGTCCTCGACCAACACAACGTCGTAGCCTCGGCGTCCGGCCGACATGGCCGCTTCCAGTCCGGCGGGACCGCCCCCGACCACCAGCACCTTTCCGTCTGCGTGCTTCGCGCGGATGGTCTCGGGATGCCATCCCTTGCGCCACTCCTCTCCCATCGAGGGATTCTGTGTGCAGCGAATGGGCGTGATGGTGTTATCGCTCGCCACGCAGATGTTGCATCCAATGCACTCGCGGATGTCTTCGTTCCGGCCTTCCTCGATCTTCTGCGGTAGAAAGGGATCAGCAATCGACGGACGGGCCGCCCCGATGAAGTCAAGCGTGCCTTGACGAACCAGGCGGGCCATCGTGTCTGGCGACGTGAACCGACCGACTCCGACCACCGGTTTGGTAGTCAGCTGCTTGAGTCCGCGAATGACTTCCTCACGTTGAGCTTCCGGGCCGAACCGGGATGTCACCGAATCATCGGACCAAGCGCCAACCATGAAGTCCCAGACGTCGGGATGCTCACCGATCGTCTCCATGACTCCAATCATGTCGTCACGGGTGAACCCTTCGGCACCGATAAGCTCATCGACCGCTATCCGGCAAGCGACCGCGGCTCTGCCATCCACAGCCTCCAGCGTGTCCTCGAGAACCTGGCGCAACAGGCGCATCCGATTCTCGAGCGAGCCGCCGTACTCGTCGGTCCGATCGTTGTAGCGCGGCGAGAGGAAGTGCTGGAGAGTGGAGAGATTGTGACCGGCGTACACATACACGATGTCGTATCCGGCTTGGAGGGATCGAATGGCGGCCTGCCGATGCCACCGTCGCAAGTTGGCGATATCCGCCTTGTCCATTCGCCGCGATTGGATCGGATAGAACGGGCGGGTCGTCGGTAGGTGCGCCGGGCCCATGGGTGGGATCCGGGAATAGATGTTGGCGACCGACATGCCGTTGTGGACCAGTTCGATCGCCGCCAGGGACCCATGCAGATGGATTGCATCCGTCACGAGCGCATGAGCGGGAATGTCCCGCTCGTCCCAGATCCGTCCTTCTACGTACGGTGCCGTCTCGGATGAGTGGTGAATCTCGACTTCCTCAGTGGCAACGACCGCCCATCCACCCTCGGCCTTCATCCCACGCATCGCCGCCAGCGCCGAAGGGTCGCGATATCCCATCCCGTTGCAGTGAGGTACCTGAAAGAACCGATTGCGCGCGGTTAGCGGACCGATTCGAACCGGCTCGAACAGAATGTCGTAGCGGGGATCGCGCGTTGTCATCGGTTACAAGGTACTAGGCGGCGAGAGCTCACGATCTCCCCGGCAATCTCGGTAGAGGGTTCACCCTCTCCCCCTCCGCCGCCGAGCCCTACGGGCTCGCCGCCACCTCCCCCGCTGGGGGAGGAAACACCGTGCCTCTTCCTTCGTAGCGCCGCCACCTCCTGGGCTGGGGCAGGAACGTGGCACGGTCTCAGCAGGCGGCTAGGGCTTCAGTGGCGTCCATGTACTCGTAGCCGAGCGCCTTTGCGACATGCTCTTCGGTGACTTTGCCTTTGCAGACATTGAGACCACGCAGCAGGTGCTCGTCTTCGAGCATCGCCTGCTTGGCGCCCTTGTCGGCCAAGGCCAACGTGAAGGGCAGCGTGGCATTGTTCAGGGCATAGGTCGAAGTACGGGGAACGGCACCCGGCATATTGGCGACGCAGTAGTGCACGATGTCATCGACGA
>JBLYYS010000239.1:0-4706 GCA_048550235.1 Acidimicrobiia bacterium
ATGACGCCACCACCGCCCGTGCAGAGGGAGACCTGACCGAGGCGCTTCGCCGCATGCGGGAGGCGATCGATTCCCAACCGGAGAACATCGACTACCGGCTGGACGAGATCGACACGCTCTCGGCCGCGGGCCGGGAAGGTGAGATAGGCCATCGGGTCGACGAACTCGGTGTCTTGGCGCCGGCCGATCCCGAAGTTTCGGGATGGAAGCGGTCGCTGGAATCGAAGGCGAGCACGTCGGCCGTACCCGACGAGTCCATCGACGCCGCGGCGGCAACGCAGGACCTCTTCGGTGGTCGCCAGTTGAGCTTCGCCGTACGCGACAAGTTCGTCGCCAACTACGCGGGTGGCCAAGTCCACTGGTCGGGCACGGTGAAGAGCGCGCGGACGTACGAGAACGACCACGACTTCGGCCGTGGCCCCGGCGTGAAGGCCGTGGTCACGGTGGCTTCGCTCGAGCACGACTTGTTCGGGAGCACCGAAGTCGACGCGGTGGTCGAGCTCCCCGCCTCCGGGCCGGTTCCTGAGCGTGGCGATACAGTCACATTCTCGGGAACCCTGACCGCCGTGGACCCGCTGATGCGCAACTTCACGGTCCGCAACGCCGTCCCTACCTGAAACCGACCCCTGGTCACGTGCCCTGGCGGCGGAGGATCTCACGCCATTTGAGTTTCTTGCCGACACGTATGATGCCCCGACGGAACACCAGAGCCCCAAGGCGGACCATGCCGTAAGTAGCGATCAACATGATTCCGACCGCGAGGCCGCCTTCCCACCAAGCCACATCCCCCCGCACCATGCGCATCGGCATGGTCAGCGGTGCGGTAATTGGAACAAAGGAGGCGATCTGCACGGCGAGATTGTCCCGCTCAGCGATCAACGACGAAACAGCGGTGAAATAGCCGATCATCAGCAGGAGATTGAAGCCACCCACTGCGTCGGAGGAATCCTGGGCCGAACGGACCAAGGCTCCCGAAGCCGCATAGCCGGCCGCGTAGAAGGCATAGCCGAGCAGAAACCATCCGATGATGATGACGAAGGCTCCCCCTGTCGCGTCTGGGAGATCAACAATGCCGATCAGGCCGCCGAGCAGCAGCACCAGGAAACCGACGATCAACAATTGGCTGAGCCCCAGCAGGCCGATCGAAATGATCTTGGCCGTCAGCAGCTGTCGTGGTGTTACCGCCGAAAGAACCACTTCCACCACCCGTCCCGCCTTCTCCTCAACCACGCCAAAGGCCACCCACTGCCCGTAAGCCAGGATCCCCATGAATGTGAAGAAGAGGCTGGCGGCCGCCAGTGCCGAATCTGCCGAGAATGATTCGGACGGCTCGACGACTTCGCGAACCGTTACCTCGGTGTCGAGCATCGCGTTCAGGTCGGCCGGCGACACGCCCAGTTCCTCGGCGTGCTTGCGCACTTGCCGATCAGACAATGCGGCCGAGATCGCCTGCAGCATCGCTTTCGAGCGGCCGGGGTACGAAAGCACCTCAGACTCACTGGCAATCCCGAACTCCAGTTCACCGTCCTCCATCCGTCGTTCGATCTCTTCCACTGAAGAGAAGACAGTGACTTCGGCGATAAATCCCGGCGGAGCGTAGGTGTTGATCAGCGCCTCGACCGCCACACTCGGTCCAACGGTCCCGACCCGGTAGGTGACCGGACCGTCCGGGCCGCCCGAGGCCAGTCCAATGGCTACCAGGCCGCCCGAAACGACCGTGACCAGGATCGACGTGGAAATTGCGAAAGCCTTGCGCCGTGAACGCCACTCCCGTGTGGCGATCAGCCAGAGCGTCTTCCATCTAGGCATCATGCATGCCGATCGACTCACGGAAGACTTCTGACAGGTCCGGCGGGGTGAAGCTGAACTCCCGCAGGCGGCCGGCGCCCTCAGCCGACGCAGCCACATCGGACACCCGGGTCTCGTCGTCAACTAGCAACCGGAACCGATCACCGTTCCGGTGGACCAGTTCAACACCCTCCAGTCCAGCGGTCCAATCGTCCCGACAGTCCTCGAGGACGAGATCGAGGTACCGCCGCGGCGACGACTGCCTCAGCTCATCGACACCTCCTGCAAGGACCACCGAGCCTTCGTTGACGATCACCACGTCGCGGCACATGTCCTCCACAAGATCGAGTTGATGACTGGAAAAGAGCACGGCCGCACCGGAGGTCGCCCGCTCCGCCAGGACCGCGGAGAGTGCGGCGACACCGATCGGGTCCAGGCCGGCAAATGGCTCGTCGAGTACCAGCAGATCGGGGCCGTGCATGAGCGCCACGGAGAGTTGAGCACGTTGTTGATTCCCGTGCGATAGCTCTTCGATCTTGGAATCTGTACGGTCGGCGAGCCCGAGCATCTCGAGCAGTCGGGTAGCTTCATCGTTCGCCGCCGTCTTGGCCATCCCGTGTAGCCGTCCGTGATAGACCAACTGCTCTTGCAGCGGCATCCGCGGATATAGACCTCGCTCCTCGGGCATGTAGCCGATTCTGAGTCGGGTCACTCGATCGATCGGCCTGCCGTCCCAGCCCACCTCGCCTTCATCAGGGTCGATCAAGCCGAGGATGATCCGCATCGTGGTGGTCTTGCCCGCTCCGTTCGGGCCCAGAAAGCCGAGGATGTTGCCGCGCTCCAATGCCAGCGAGCATCCATCGAGGGCGATCAGCTCTCCAAATCGTTTCGTCACTCCCGAGACTTCGAGCACTCCCCCATGGTCGAGCCCGACAGGGGTTCACGCCAGAGGCATTCGGCTCAGGTCTTTGAATCTCCCGTCACACTCGACGGAAGTCAAGCCCTTCGCTCGAGCAACTGCACCTGGTTGCCGTCTGGATCGGAGAAGGTCACGAATAGCGCCGCGCCGGTATCCGTGACCTCGTCGATCGGGACGGCTCCCCGACCGGCCAACTCATCGATAGCCGCTCGAAGATCCGGAGTATTGAAAGCGACGGCGGCTGTCGCCAGCCCCCCAGCCAAGCGGCCACCGTGCAAGGCAAATCGAGTACCCCCATCAACGGCGAACTCCTGCCAATCTCCGAATCTCGGGCCGGCAGTGAGCCCGAGCACCTCCGTATACCAAGCCACTGAGGTGTCCAGATCGGCGACCCAGAAGAACACAACGTCGATTCCATCAATCCGCACTTCTCTTCTCCTCCATTCCCGTGAGTCGACGCACTTCACACATGTTAAGCCGATCGGGATCACGAAATCGGAAAAAGAGGAAATATGACAAGGGTCGACTCAGGTTATACTGTGCAGAATCACTGAGAACCCATAGATTTGTAGATAACCAAGGAGCAGCACATGGCCAAGGCAGTCGGAATCGACCTCGGCACGACCAATAGCGTGATCTCCGTCCTGGAGGGCGGAGAACCCACAATCGTCCCCAACGCAGAGGGCGGACGCACCACTCCCTCGGTGGTCGCCTTCAAAGACGACGAAGTATTGGTTGGTGAGGTCGCCAAGCGGCAGGCAATCACCAACCCCGACAGGACCATCCGGTCGGTCAAACGTCACATGGGCGACAAGAGCTGGTCGATCGAAATCGATGGCAAGAAACTGACCTCGCAGGAGATCTCCGCCCGCATTCTCATGAAGATGAAGCGCGATGCTGAGGCGTTCCTCGGTGAGCCGGTCACAGAAGCCGTCATTACGGTGCCCGCCTACTTCGATGACGCTCAACGCCAGGCCACGAAGGAAGCCGGTGAGATCGCCGGACTCAACGTCCTCCGAATCATCAACGAGCCGACGGCATCCTCCCTCGCCTACGGACTCGACAAGGAGCACGACCACACGATCCTCGTGTACGACCTCGGCGGTGGAACGTTCGACGTCTCCGTCCTCGAGATCGGCGAAGGCGTATTCGAAGTCAAGTCGACCGCCGGTGACACCCGGCTGGGTGGCGATGACTGGGACGACGCCGTCGTCGAGTGGCTCGTCACCCAATTCAAGAATGAATCCGGTGTCGACCTGTCCCAGGACCGCATGGCTCTGCAACGCCTCAAGGAAGCGGCGGAGAAAGCCAAAATCGAACTCTCGTCGGTAACTGAAACCGAGGTCAATCTGCCCTTCATCACGGCAACCGCCGAAGGGCCGCTACATCTCCAGAAGAAACTCTCTCGGTCCGACTTCCAGAAGCTGACGGAGGATCTGCTCGAGCGAACGAAGGCTCCATTCCGCCAGGCGGTCAAGGATGCCGGCGTTCCGATGGAGGAGATCGACGACATCGTCCTGGTCGGTGGGTCCACTCGAATGCCGGCAGTGCAGGAACTCGTCAAGGAACTCACCGGCGGCAAGGAAGCCCACAAGGGCGTGAATCCGGACGAGGTGGTGGCCGCAGGAGCCGCCATCCAGGCCGGTGTTCTGAAGGGTGACGTGAAGGACATTCTTCTCCTCGACGTCACTCCCCTCACCCTCGGTATCGAGACCAAGGGCGGGATCATGACCAAGATGATCGAACGCAACACCACCATCCCGACCCGCCGATCGGAAACCTTCACGACAGCCGACGACAATCAGCCCGAGGTGGAGATCCACGTCCTCCAGGGCGAACGGCAAATGGCGATGGACAACAAGAGTCTCGGCAAGTTCCGCTTGACCGGCCTGCCACCGGCACCGATGGGCATGCCCCAGATTGAGGTGACTTTCGACATCGATGCCAACGGCATCGTGCACGTCAACGCCAAGGATCTCGGTACCGGCAAGGAGCAGGC
>JBLYYS010000240.1:0-5663 GCA_048550235.1 Acidimicrobiia bacterium
TCGAGGTGAGCGAAGGCGGTATGTGGGGCGGGGTCGGTGATGTCGTCCGCAGGCACGTAGATGGCCTGCAGCGAAGTGATCGACCGGCCTCGCAACGAGGTGATCCGTTCCTGTAGAACGCCCATCTCACCGGCCAAGGTCGGCTGGTAACCGACTGCCGAGGGCATCCGGCCCAACAGGGTGGAGACCTCAGAGCCGGCCTGGGTGAATCGGAAGATGTTGTCGATGAACAGCAGTACGTCCTGGTTCTGCACGTCCCGGAAGTACTCGGCCATCGTCAGCGCCGACAGCGCAACCCGTAGGCGCACACCCGGCGGCTCGTCCATCTGACCGAAGACGAGCGCGGCCTTCTCGATAACGCCGGAGTCCTGCATTTCGAGGAAGAGGTCGTTGCCTTCGCGAGTGCGCTCGCCCACCCCGGCAAACACCGAAACACCACCGTGCTGGGTGGCGACCCGGTTGATCATCTCCTGGATGAGCACCGTCTTGCCGACCCCCGCACCGCCGAACAGGCCGATCTTGCCACCCTGAAGGTACGGGCACAGCAGGTCGAGCACCTTGATGCCGGTCTCGAAGACCGTCTTCTGCGGTTCGACGTCTTCGAAAGCGGGCGCCTGGCGGTGGATCGGCCAGCTGTCGCCGTCCTCGATGCTGTCGACGTCGAGCGGTTGGCCCCACATGTTGAAGATGTGGCCGAGTGTGCGATCGCCGACCGGCACGGAGATCGGGGCGCCCGTGTTGCGAACCTCGGTACCGCGCACGAGACCATCCGTCGGTGCCATGGCAACGGCGCGGACACGACTGGATCCAAGGTGTTGGGCGGTTTCAGCGATGACGGTGGTTGTCTCACCGGCCACGGTCAGGTCGACCTCGAGCGCGTAATTGATCTCAGGAAGCCCCTCGGGCGGGAACTCCACGTCGATCACCGGTCCGGCGACCTTCGTGATTCGTCCGATGCTTATTGCTTCTGCCACGATTACGTGCTCCTTTATCAGGTCTGTTGGGAGAGCGCCTCGGCGCCGCCGACGATCTCAGAGATCTCTGTGGTGATCTCGGCCTGACGTGCCCTGTTGGCGATTCTGGTGAGGATTCGAATGAGTTCATCTGCGTTCTCGGTGGCAGCTTTCATTGCGCGCCGCCTGGCCGAATGCTCCGACGCCGACGCTTCCAGCAGCATGCTGAATACCATCGACTCGACGTAGCGGGGCAGCAGCCGATCCAGGATGGCCGTCGGCGACGGCTCATAGGAGTAGTCCACCGAGGAAGCCCCTTCGCTCCCGGCAGCTCCCTCCGGTGCCACGATGGGCAGCAGTTGGAACTGCAGCGGAACCTGCGTCATCGCCGACCGGTACTGCGTATAGAACGTATCGACCGAGTCGACGGTCTGCGAGGCGTAGGCGTCCATCAGTATGTTGGCGATGGCTCTGGCATCTCCGTAGCCGGGGGTATCGGTCACGCCGAGGAACGAGCGCTCAATGTGATACTTCCGGTACTGGAAATAGCTCTGCGCCTTCTTCCCGACTACGAACAGACGAGCCGGTGTCCCCGACTTCTCGAGGGAAATGATGTGCTTCTCAGCCTCCCTGATTATCGACGAGGCGTAGGCCCCGGCGAGTCCACGATCCGAGGCAACGATTAGCACGCCGGCGTTCTTGACCTCACGGTGCTCGAGCAGCATGTGGGACGCTCCACCGGAAGCGGCGGACACGTTGCGAATAACCTCGACCAGCTTGGCCGAATAAGGTTTGGAGGCCTCAACCCGTGCGGTCGCCTTGGGGATCCGCGAGGCGGCAATGAGCTCCATCGCCCGCGTGATCTTCATAGTCGACTGGACGGACTTGATCCGCCGTCGTGTATCCCGGAGTTCGGCGCTGGCCACCCGTCGCTACCCCTCGACCTCGTAGATGTCTTTGAAGTCAGAGATGGCAGACACCAGTGTGTCGACGTCCGGCAAAGCTCCGGTCTCGCGAATCTCATCGAGCATGGCACCGTGTCTGGTGCGCATGTAGTCCATGAGGGCAGACTCGAACACCTCGACGTTCTCAGTGGGTATCGAGTCCATGTGACCTTCAGTTACTGCGAAGATCGACACGATCTGCTCCTCGACCGGCATCGGCTCGAACTGACCCTGCTTGAGGACCTCAACGACCCGACGACCGCGCTCCAGCTGAGCGAGCGAAGCAGCATCGAGTTCGGAACCGAACTCGGCGAACGCCTCGAGCTCACGGAACTGCGCCAGGTTGAGGCGAAGCGGTCCTGCGACCTTCTTCATGCCCTTCACCTGGGCGTTGCCGCCCACCCGTGATACCGAGATACCGGCGTTGATAGCCGGACGGATGCCCGAGTAGAAGAGGTCGGCTTCGAGGAAAATCTGCCCGTCGGTGATCGAAATCACGTTGGTCGGGATGTAGGCGGACACGTCGCCGGCCTTCGTCTCAACGATCGGCAATCCGGTCAACGAACCGCCGCCCAGCTCGTCGGAGAGCTTGGCACAGCGCTCGAGAAGGCGGCTGTGCAGATAGAAGACGTCACCCGGATAGGCCTCACGACCGGGAGGACGGCGAAGCAGCAGCGAGATCTCGCGATAGGCGACCGCCTGCTTGGAGAGATCGTCAAAGATGATCAATGCGTGCTCGCCCTTGTACATCCAGTACTGGCCAATGGCCGACCCAGCGTACGGTGCGTACATCTGCAAGGCGGCGGGCGAAGCTGCGGAGGCGTTGACCACCACTGTGTATTCCATTGCGCCGTGCGATTCGAGTGAATCGACCACCTCTGCGACGGTCGAGCTCTTCTGCCCGATGGCCACGTAGATGCACTTAACGCCCAGGCCCTTCTGGTTGATGATCGTGTCGACGGCGATGGCCGTCTTGCCCGTCTGGCGGTCGCCGATGATCAGCTCGCGCTGGCCGCGACCGATCGGCGTCATGGCATCAATGGCCTTCACGCCGGTCTGCAGCGGTTCAACTACCGGCTGGCGCTCCACGACCGAGGGAGCCTGCGTTTCGAGAAGTCGAGTCTCGGTGGCGTTGACGGGTCCCTTGCCGTCCATCGGGTTGCCGAGTGGATCAACCACCCGACCGAGTAGCTCATCGCCGACGGGGATCGAGAGAACCTTGCCGGTCTGCCTGACCGCGGCACCCTCCTCGATGTGGTTCGATTCACCCATGAGCACCACGCCGAGGTCTTGTTCGTCAACGTTGAGGGCAACACCCTGTAGGCCGCCGGGGAATTCCAACAGCTCTGACGCCATCGCGTTGGGCAAGCCCTTCACGCGCGCCACGCCGTCGGCGATGGAGGAGACGTACCCGACGGTCTCCTGGGTAATACTTGGCTCCCACCCCTCGAGGTTCTTCCGGAGGGAAGCCGTGATCTCTTCCGGTTTGATCGTCATCTCTGACATCGGTGACTCCTTAGCGACTCTGTAGCGTGTCTCGCAGCGTGTCGAGACGGCTGCGTACCGAGCCGTCGATCACGGTGTCGCCGACGCGGGCGACGATACCGCCGAGGACCGCGGGGTCCACGACGACTTTGACTTCGACTTGTTTGCCGGTTGCCTTGGCGAGCGCCGACTCGAGACGACTGATCGTCTCTGCGTCGAGCTCGACGGCGGACCGCACCTCAGCGACTGCCCGTTGCCGGTCGGCGGCAGCCTTGGCAACGAACCCGTCGACAATCTCCGGAAGTTCGGAGGCGTGGCCGAGGCCGACGATGAACCCTACGAGGGACACGGTCAACTCAGCGGCACGGGTTCCGAGGAGGTCATCGACGATGCCCTGCTTGCGATCTTGCGGCAGGCGGGGATCGGTGAGGGCTTCGCGCAGGTCGGCGGAGGTTTCGAACGTGCGGGCGATCTGGAAAAGCTCGCTCTCCACGCGCTCGAGGTCACCTTCACCGCGGGCGATCTCGAAGATCGCCGCTGCGTAACCCTGAATGCGGTCTTCGGCGGCCATTTAGTCGGACATCCTCTCCAGATCAGCGAGGTAGCGCTCGACCAGACCCAACTGCGCGGTACGGTCGAGGTTCTCCCCCACCACCCGTTCTGCGAGATCGATCGACAGGTTGGCGACCTCTTCCCTGGCCGAGGCCAGCGCACGATCGCGCTCGGTGGCCGCGTCAGAACGGGCCTTGGTGGCGATCTGTTCTGCTTCGGCTTGGGCCTTGGCAACGATGTCGTTCTTCATAGCTTCGGCGGACTCTCGCGCCTCGTTGACGATGCCGGCGGCTTCGCCCTTGGCTTCAGCGAGTTGCTTCCGGTAGTCGTCGAGGAGACTCTGAGCTTCGGCCTTCGTGGCTTCGGCGTCCTCCATCTGGCCCTTGATAGCCCGCTGGCGATCTTCGAGCATCTTGTCGATGGCCGGGAACGCCCACTTCCAGACGAAGAAGAAGACGATTCCAAAGGCGATGATGCCGGCGAACAACTCATACGGCTCGGGCAGCACGAGAGCGAGGTTGTCGCCCTCTTCGGCTTCCTCAGCAGCCAGGATCAGCACCGTGGATAGTGCATTCAACACGGTGGCCTCCTAGGCGATGAAGAAGAGCACGAACCCGATAAGGGCCAGCGCCTCCGTGAATGCGATACCGAGGAACATCGTGGTACGTACGGTGCCGGCCATTTCCGGTTGACGTGCCATGGCAGTGATGGCGTTACCCACCACGATGCCGATACCGATGCCCGGTCCGATGGCGGCGAGGCCGTAGCCCATTAGGGCAAGTCCTCCCTTGAGGACCTCAATTGATCCTTCCATTTCCCTTCTCCTCCTTATCAGTGCTCTGGGTGAACTGAAGACTGGATGTATACAGCAGACAAAAGCGTGAAGATGTAGGCCTGCAGGACAGCCACAACGACTTCGAACAAATAGATGCCGAGCCCGAAGGTAAACCAGGCCACTCCCACGAGGCTCTTGAGGCCGGCGTCACCGAAGTTCCAGATGAAGAACGCGCCGGAAGCCAGCAGCAATGTCAGCATGAGGTGGCCGGCGACGAGGTTGGCGAAGAGCCGGACTGCCAGGGTGAGGGGCCGCAGGACGAACACCGAGACCAGCTCGATGAGACCGACCAGCCAGCGCAACCCAATCGGAACCGACTTGGGCCACACGATGTCGATGAAATACTTGAAGCCGTTCTTGTAGAAACCGACGACCACGAAGATCAACCACGTGACCACCGCGAGGAACGCCGGAATCGCCATCCGGGAGGTGATCGGAAAGTTGATCAGCGGCGTGACTTCGAACAGGTTGCCGACCAGAAGAAAAATGAACATTGCAGTCAGGTAGGGGGCGTAGCGCACGCCTTCCGGACCGATGATGTCTTCGGCTACGTCTTTGCGTACGAACTGAACGAGGCTCTCGACAACCGCCTGGAACTTCGAGGGGATAACGCTGCCCTTGCGGAGACCGAAGTACAGCAGGGCGACCACGATGAACGCAGCGAGGAAGATGAGGAATATGGTGCGGGTTATCGCCAGTTCGCCGATGTGGAAGAGTGTCGGTAGTTCAAAGAGTTCTTTGACGTCGGCCGGCGCGCAGATCACGTCATCGGCGACGTCGCAATCAAAGGCCAGGATGGTTTGCTCAGACATGGTCTCCTCGTCGCTTCCCCGCGAGTGTTCTCACTTCTAAAACCAACAGTGCAAGATAGGCCACAACGACCGAAACTCCCAA
>JBLYYS010000241.1:0-3994 GCA_048550235.1 Acidimicrobiia bacterium
AAGTTGCAGGTGAAACCGACCTTGGCGTCGGCCACCTGCCGTTCGCCCGCCTCGCCCCGCAACTGGTGAACGATCTCATGGGCTTGACCGACGCCGGTGGCTCCGACCGGATGGCCCTTGCCCTTCAACCCACCGGACGGGTTGATCGGCAAACGACCGTCGAGGGCAGTCTCGCCCTTCTCGAGTGCGATGTGACCCGTGCCCTTCTCGAAGAACCCCACTTCCTCGCTCTCGGCGATCTCGAGGATTGTGAAAGCGTCGTGAAGTTCGGCTACATCGACATCGGAGGGTTTGAGACCGGCCATCGCAAACGACAACTCGGCCGCTCGTCGCACAGCCAGTAGGTCGGTCGGGTTTTCCCGTTCGTGAACTGCATGCGTGTCCGTTGCCTGGCCGACGCCGGCCAGCTTGATCAGCGGCCGCTCGATGCTCTTGGCCACCTCCTCGGAGACCAGGATCACCGCCGCACCGCCATCAGAGACGGGGCATGCATCGAAGAACCTGAGTGGCTCGGCAATGTACGGGTTGTTCGTCATCGACTCAGGCGAATCGAGAATGCCCTCGATCGTGATCGGCTGATGCAGATGGGCGAACTCGTTGAGCATCGCGTTGTTCTGGTTCTTGACCGCCACCATCGCCAGATGCCGTTCGGTGACTCCGTACTGCTCCATGTAGAGGCGGGTGAACATCGCCGCATGCGACGGAAGCGTCACTCCGTAGATGTACTCGGCCAGCGGATGGGTCAGCGTGGCAATGAAATCGGTTGCTTCGAGGTTGTTGACCTCTCGCATGCGCTCGGCGCTCGTCACCAGGACGATGTCGTGCATTCCCGAGGCGACCGCCTGGTAGCCCTCCTTGATGGCCGCCGACCCGGAAGCCGGTCCGTTCTCGATAGCTGCTGCCCCGGCCGGTGTGAGGCTGAGACTGTCGACCACGGCCGAAGCCAGAGCCGTCTGGTGGTTGACTCTGGGAGCGCCCATGTTGGCGACGTAGACCTGCTCGATGTCGGTCAGTCCGGAGTCCTTCATAGCCAGCATCGATGGAAACGCGGCGATTTCGGAGAGTGGATACTCCAGTCGCGTGAACGAGGTGATGCCGATTCCGGCAACGTAAACATCACGCATTTTCGGCCCCCTGCTGCCACCGCTGTGACATCAAGGCGGTTCCCGTTGAGTCGTACATCGACCGGGTCGCCGCCAGGAGGTCGGCCGGGGGAGTGGGCGGATCCGAAGGCGGGAGAATCCCGGCCTTGGCCTTGGCCAGCAGCTCATCGGGCACCGGACGCCGACCCACGACCAGCGTGTCTCTGGCCCGGTCGAACAGTTCCCTGGTGAGTGACCAGGAGGGAACGCCGCCCAGTTCGTGTGGCGTGTCGAATCTCTTCTCCAACTGATACTCGATCATCCACCGCCTGAAACCGATCGGTGACTCGGCGACGATCAGCACCTCGTCATGGCCGAGCACGTCCATGTGGTATTCCATCTTGGTGGCGAAGGCATGGGCTCCGATCCGCAGGCCACGGCGTAGCGCCACAGTGTGCAGTGACATTCCCAGCTTCGGCGTGACCTGACGTCCGTTCACTACCGCCGCGATCTCCCCGTCGACCTGGGCCACCAGCACATACTGGTCCTGGTAGCGATGTCGGGAGTAGGCGAGGATCTCGGAGTAGAGGCGGGCGGCAACTACGTCGTAGAAGTCGCGTTCCACGTGTACGAGTGGCTCGACATATTGGAGGATGTCCGGAATCTCGTCACGGTCCACCTGGCGGATCACCATCTGCTCACCGCTTGCCAGCGTCATGTATTTCGCCGGAAACGGGGGCATCGGATTATCCACCGGACGGAGGATCTTCTCGAGGTCGACGGACATCAGTTATCTCCTTCCCAAAGGGACATCGCCACCTTCTCTGCGGTGACAGGCATTGTTTTGATACGAACTCCGAGCCCGTCCTCGACCGCGTTGGCGATCATCGGGGCGGCGGGAATCATTGTGTGTTCGCCGACTCCCCGGGCGCCGAACGGGCCATCCGGTTGTGGAACCTCGACGATGATCGGGATGATCTCATCCGGCATGTCGAGCGAGGTCGGGATCTTGTAATCGGTGAAGGTCGGGTTCATCAGACGACCGTTTTCGTCGTAGCGCATGTCCTCATAGAGGACGGTCGCCAGGCCCTGAATCAGGCCGCCGACGATCTGGCCGGTAACCAGATCGGGGTTGATCGCCTTGCCGGCATCAACCGCCAGCGCCGTCCTACGGATGTGCATCTTGCCGGTTCTGCGGTCGATCTCGAGGACCACTCCGGCGGCACCCACCGTGTAGTGAACGTTGGGGTGGCCCCCCTGACTGGTTTCAGGATCGCTCTTGGCCGAGGTGAACTCAGGCATGAACATCCCCGACCCGACGATCGGTCCGCCCCGATACGAGCCGTCTTCGGTTTCGAGACCGGCAATCACGAAATCGCGCAACGGCAGCTCGAAGTCGGCATCGGTCGTGCAGCGAACGGCTTCGTTTCGGAGGAACAATGAATCTTCCTCGAACCCGTGCACCCGGTGAACGACCTCGAAGATCTTCTCCCGGGCTTCGATGGCGGCAGCCTCAACCGCTTGACCACAACCCCAGGTGACGTGCGACGCCACAGTCTGCCACTCATACGGGTTGCGGTCGGTATCCGGGGTCTCCACCCGGATCTTCTCGGGCGGCACGGCCAGCACCTCGCCGACGATCTGGGCCATGACGGTCAGATAGCCCTGACCGAGTTCCATCCCCGACACCGTCACGTTGATCGACCCGTCCTCGTTGAACTTGAGAAATGAAGAGGACGAGGCATTTGGCGGCATGGCTGGGGCCTTCCACATCAGCGCAAAACCTTTGCCGACCACCTTGTCGGGATGATCGGAGGTTTCTTCGACACCCCAGTCGATGGCTGCGGCAGCCTTGTCGATGCACTCGAGGAGACCGGAAGGATTCATCTTCTCGCCGTATGCGAGGGTGTCACCCTCGACGATGGCGTTCTTGCGCCGGAACTCAACCGGATCCATGTCGAGTTTGTGGGCGATGCGGTCCATATGCGACTCGAGTCCGAAGTTGAACTCGGAGTAGCCGAACCCGCGGTAGGGGCCACCGGGGGGCAGATTCGTGTAGACGCACAGAGCGTCGATCTTGACGTTCGGCACCCGATAGGGTCCGGTCGCCGACAAGCCGGCGGCGTTGACCACGTTGGCCCCGTACTCAACGTAGGCGCCGGCATCCCAGTGCATCATGTGTTCAACGGCGGTGATCGTGCCGTCGTTCATGACGCCGACCTTGATCCGGTTCTTGAGACCCTGGCGCTGGTAGGTGTTGTAGAACTCCTGCTCGCGGGTGAAGCGGAGCTTGACCGGGTGGCCCTGAACCGCGGTGGCGAGCGCTGCCCCCATGATCTCCATCGAGACGCCGGCCTTGCCTCCGAAGCCGCCGCCGACATAGGGCGTCACTACGCGGATTTGCTGATGGGTCAACCCGAGCGGTTCGAGCGCTTCGGCGATCACGTGGCGCTGTGTGTACGGCGATTGCGAAGCCGACCACATCGTGAGACGCCCTGCCTGGTCGAAAAGGGAGACGACTGCGTGCGGCTCGATGGCGCAATGGGCGTAGCGGGGAACCTCGTAGCTGTCCTCGAAGACCAGATCTGAGCCGGCGAAAGCCTCCTCGACGTCGCCTTTGCGGGTCTTGCGCCAGTGGGCGATGTTCGTGTTCTCGTGGGGGAAAAACCACGGGACGTGCGGGTAATCGGCCAACTCGGGGTGGAGGAGGGGGGCTTCGTCGGTGGCAGCGAACACGGGGTCGAAAACCGGTTCGAGCACCTCGTAGTCGACCTCGACCAGTTTGGCAGCCCGCTTGGCGATGCCCTCATCGCGGGCGACGACGGCGGCAACCTGTTCTCCCACGAACCGCACACGGTCCTGTGCGAAGACGTAGCGGTCCTTCATATAGAGGCCGAACCCATAGGGGAAGT
>JBLYYS010000242.1:0-3068 GCA_048550235.1 Acidimicrobiia bacterium
ACGACCAGGAGGGTCACCGACTCGCCATCGCGTTCGATGACCCATCGTCGAGCCCTGCCCAAGGTGTACTCGCCCCGCCAGGCTGATGGCAGCGCCCCGGTGGTATTCGGCGTGAGAATCGCGGCAACGGCCCCATTCAGATCGATGCCGTGCTCGTCAGCGGCACTGTGCCACGGCCCCACCGACAAACGTTGAGTGAGGAAAACACAGGATTCGGAGACAGTTCGGCTCGACACCTGAACAGAGTGGCAGCTCACTCCTCGATCCACAACCGTGGTTTCAACCAGCAGTCATTCCCTAGGAGGCCAGGAATCAGCGTTCTGAGACAGCTACTTGTCCAGTCTGAACCCGTGCGGCAGAAGGTCTTCAAGACTGTGCTCACGAACGTTGCCTGTTCCGGCGGTGACGATCACCTTCTCGACGCCGAATTCGTTCATGAGTTGCCGACAGTTCCCACACGGATAGGAATCATCAACGGACGACGCGTCCACGCAGGCCACTGCCACCGTCGACAACTTCCGCGCTCCCGACGAGGCTGCGTGACTGATCGCCGACCCTTCGGCACAGATCGCCGACCCGTAGGCGGCGTTCTCGACATTTGCTCCGGTGTAGATCGTGCCGTCTTCGGCCACGACCGCAGCACCCACCCGAAACCCGCTGTACGGGGCGTAGGCGTTCAGCGCCGCCTCCCTGGCACTCTCGACCAGATCCTCGATGTTCATGCGTCGGCCAGCAGTGCGTCGATGAACTCGGCCGGCTCAAACGGGATCAGATCTTCCACACCTTCTCCTACGCCGATGAACTTCACAGGGACACCGTAATCCTGCTCGATCGCCACTGCGATGCCGCCCTTGGCCGTGCCGTCGAGTTTGGTGAGCACGATTCCGGTCACCCCGACGACATCGGTGAATTGTTTGATCTGTGCCATGCCGTTTTGTCCCGTCGTGGCGTCCAGGACCAAAAGCACCTCGTCGACTGAGCCGGCCTCGCGCTCCAGGACTCTGACGATCTTGCCGAGTTCTTGCATCAAGTTGTGTTTCGAATGGAGACGACCGGCGGTGTCAACGATCAAGACGTCGCGGGATCGGGAACGGGCAGCCTGATAGGAATCGAACGCTACCGCGGCAGGGTCGGCACCCGATTGTCCTCCGACGATCTCAACACCGACACGGTCTGCCCACGTTCGTAGCTGGGCATCGGCCGCAGCGCGGAAAGTGTCGGCGGCGCCCAGCAAAGCAGTCGATCCAGTGGACTCGAGCCTCGCGGCCAGCTTGGCAATGCTGGTGGTCTTGCCGACGCCGTTGACACCAACCACCACCATTACAGCCGGGGACCCGGTCAAGTGCAGATCACGATCCTTCCCGCTGAGAGTCGCCAGCAACTCATCGTGGAGTGCCTTCCTGGCATCTTCAACATCATCGGGCGCGACGGCTCGCACACGATCGACGACCCTGGTGCTGGCGGCAACCCCGACGTCGGCCGCTATCAGCGCTTCTTCGAGCCCAGACCAGAAATCCTCGTCGGCTGGCCCACGCGAGAGAAGATCCTTGAGCCGGCCGCCCAGCGCTCTTCTCGTCTTTTCCAGCCGGTCGGCCAGGGAGCGATCGGTTTCTACGGTTACCGGCGCTTCGGGCGAGGAAGGCTCCTTGCGACGGACAATCAAGACGATGATCACCGCCACCACCAGCACGGCGGCAATGAGAGCTACCAGAAAGACAGGATCCATGGGCCAGATTCTACGACGCCGGCAGGGTGACCGGAGATTCGACCATTCGCTTGGCGACGACTTTCGACGACCCGCCGGGCTCCATCGTGACTCCGTAGAGGATGTCGGCTGCCTCCATTGTCTGCTGTTGGTGAGTAACGATCACGAGCTGCGCCGTTCTCCGGAACTCATCCACCAACCGCAGAAAACGCCTGAGATTGGCGTCGTCGAGCGCGGCCTCGACCTCATCGACGATGTAGAACGGGCTGGGGCGAGCCTTGAAGACCGCGAACAAGAACGCCAGCGCCGCCAGGGAACGCTCGCCACCGGACAGGAGGGTCAGGCGCCCCACCTTCTTGCCGAGCGGCTGAGCCTCGATGTCGACGCCCGTCGTCGAGATGTTGTCCGGATCCGTTAGTACCAATCTGCCGCGGCCACCCGGGAACAAGACATCGAAATGTTGCTCATAAGCCGCTGCAACCTCATCGAACGCCGCCCGGAACATGCCAACGATCTCGTCGTCGAGAGCCGTGATCACCTTTCGAAGCTCGTTGCGGCTGCTCTCGAGGTCGTCGAGTTGCTCCTGCAGGTGAGATCGACGGGCTTCTAGGTCTTGATACTCCTCGGCCGCCAGAGGATTGATCGTGCCCATGCGCCGCATCTCCGCTTCGAGAGATGCGAGCCGATCCCGGCGATCGACACCCTCTTCGACCTCAGGAGCCGGCGCCCCCAGAGCTTGCTCCTCTGAGGCATCCACATCCCGACGCAGGGCTTCTGCGACTGCTTCAAGACGAACAACCAGCTCGGCCGACTCAACATCGAGCCGTGCCCTTTGCTCCTTGCGGTCGGCAATCGAGACTCGCACCTCATCGAGTTGTTTGCGTGCAAGAGAAAGCTTCTCGCCTGCCTCACCGGCCGCTTGGCGTAGGTCATGTTGCCGTTCGCGCAATGTAGCGATGTGAGTTCGTACGGCCGCCAGCGATCGACGAGCTCCTTCCTCGGCGAGGTCTAGCTCCTCGAGCCGATACGGATCACCCGGGCGATCGGTCAGGTCTTGGAGTTCGCCCTGAATCGACAACAGCCTCCCCTCGAGCAAGCGCCGCCGTTCGACGATCGCCCCGAGGTCTCCAGCTGCGGCCTGGCGGACCTCCCTCGCCTGGTCCCGACTGGCGGCGACGGCAGCGCGCTTGCGGGCCAGCTCTTCCCATGCCCGCTGGCGGTCCGCTTCTTCACCCTCCAGCGCTCCCAGTCGTTCGCGCAGCTCGGCAATACGGGCTTCGCGATCCGCTGATGACTCCAGGAGCAACGAGCGTCGCTGCTCGAGTCGATCGATCTCGTGTTCCGCGGCATTGCGTGTTCTGTC
>JBLYYS010000243.1:0-4018 GCA_048550235.1 Acidimicrobiia bacterium
CTACCTCAACGCCGAGCACGCTACCTGCCACCTTGGCGACGCGCTCCGCCGGTACCGCCCGTTCGTAGTCAACGTTGGTAGCGACGACGGCATGGACAAGCCCCTCGAGGTGCGACAGCATGCTATTCAGGTCCTTGTCGCCCATCACCCCGATTACCAGCACCCAACTCACCGCTAGGAACTCAGTGTCGATGGACTCAGCCAACAGCTCGAAGGCCTGCGGATTGTGTGCGCCGTCAAGCACGATCAGCGGGCTATTGCCGGCGACTTCGAGACGTCCGGGCGTCGTCGTCGCGGCCGCACCTTCCCGAACCGCATCGGGATCGAGAGGCCGGCCCGTCAACTCCTCGACCGCCGCCACCGCAACGGCGAAATTGTCGAACTGGTGGCGACCATGGACCGGCAGATACACGTCGTCGTAGGTCTCATATACGCCGCTTATCGATCCAGACCAGCCGCCCACAGCCATGGCCACGAACTCGGGATGGAACTCGGCTCCAAACCTGCGGTACCCGATCCCCAGATCTTCGGCCCTGGCAGAAGCTAGAGGCAGTACTTCCTCCGGAAGTGATCCGGTCACCAGAACCGATGAAGGTTTGGCGATTGCCAGCTTCTCAGCGCCGATCTGTTCGAGCGTATCACCCAACCAGGATGTGTGTTCCAGGGCAATCCCGGTGATCACAGCCACCTTGCTATCGGCGATGTTGGTTGCATCAAGTCGTCCACCCAGGCCAACCTCGATCACAGCTACATCCACCGCATTGGCCGCGAAGTAGGAGAATGCCAGCGCTGCGGTCAGCTCGAAATACGTTGGCGGTTCCGGATTGCGATCCTCGTACAGTTCAACAAACGGAGCCAGCTCGGCAACTGCCGCGGCGAACTCCTCGGCGGTAGCCGACTTGCCGTCGAGCGCCAGCCGTTCCTCGATGCTTTCCAGGTGAGGTGAGATAAAGGTTCCAACCCTCAAGCCGTGCGCGACCAGCAATGAGGTGGCCATCCGCGCTACCGATGTCTTGCCGTTGCTACCCGTCACGTGGATCACCGGATAGGCAGACTGCGGGTCACCCATCAGGTCCATCAGCTCGCGGATGCGCTTCAGGCCCGGCTTCACTCCCTGGCCGATATGTTCGTCGAGAAAGGCGACGGCTGCTTGATAATCCATATCGATCAGGAACCGAGCTCTGTCAATTGCGCCTGCAGTTTTTCGAGCCGCTCACGGAATTCGGAAGCCTTGGCCTCTTCCTTCTCGACAATCTCAGCAGGGGCGCGATCGCGGAAGCTGGCATTTGAGAGTTTCTTGTTCGCCTTGTCCAGATCGACAGACGTCGCCTCTATCGCCTTCGCTAGGCGCTGCCGTTCGGCGTCAACATCGATGACTCCGGCCAACGGGATGAACGCCTGCACCCGGCCCGCCACAACCCGGGTATGCCCTGCAGTCGGCAGCGCTACGGCCGGTTCCGGCGCCGCCGCGCACAGCGCATCGAGTTGCTCCGACCACCACTCCTCGACAACCCGCTCGGGATCGTGCAGCTTCACCGTCAGGGGTTCTCTCGGTGAAAGACCATGATCGGCCCGGAACCGTCGAATACCCGTCACGAGCTCCTGGAAGGTTTCAATGTGAGGCGGAGCCGCCATCTCTGGAGGGTTGGGCCATTTGGACCCTGCCAGCAACCCATCGGCGACCAATTCGGACCACAGCTCTTCGGTGAGGAACGGGATCGCAGGATGGAATAGCTTCAAGAGGTCGCGAAGGACGACCCCGAGCGTCTGTCGGGTAGCCGGAGCCGAATCGTCATCACGAAGTTGCACCTTGGACATCTCCAGGTACCAATCGAAGACCTCCGACCAGGCGAAGTTGTAGAGCATCCCGAACGCGTCGGAGAAGCGGTATTCGTCGGCGAGTTCGTCGAACCTCTTCTGGACTTCGGCGAGTCGAGCCAGAATCCACCGGTCGGCCGGACCCGGATCGGCCGGGTAGCCATCCTCTGCCGGGACCGATCCGGGGTCCACATGAAGGGCGGCGTATCGAAGAGCGTTCCACAGCTTGTTGCCGAACTTGCGCGCTCCGACCACCCACTCGATGTCGAAGGGAACGTCATGCCCGGGTGCGGCCGATTGGATCAAAGCCAGCCGCAAGGGGTCGGCGCCGTGTTCGTCGATCACATCCAGCGGATCGATCGCGTTGCCGATGGATTTGGACATCTTGCGTCCGGTCGAATCACGAACCAGCCCGTGAATCACGGTATCGGCAAACGGTACGCCGTCCATGAAATGGATGCCCATCTGCATCATGCGAGCCACCCAGAAGTAGATGATGTCGAACCCGGTGATCAGCACCGCGTTGGGGTAATACCTAGCGAGATCAGGCGTCTCATCGGGCCAGCCGAGAGTCGAGAATGGCCACAAGGCAGACGAAAACCACGTGTCGAGGACATCATCATCCTGCCGGAGTCCGACTCCCCCGCACTTCGAGCATGAGTCCGGGTCCTGGCGGGAGACGATCGTCTCTCCGCAGCCGTCGCAATACCAGGCCGGGATTCGATGACCCCACCAGATCTGGCGACTGATACACCAGTCGCGGAGGTTCTCCATCCAATGGAAGTAGTTCTTCTCCCACCTGCTGGGGATGAACTGCATGTCTCCATCCCGAACGGCATCGATAGCGGGCTCCGTCAGCGGTCGCACCTTGACGAACCATTGCAGTGAGAGATATGGCTCGACAACGGTCGAACACCGGTAACAGTGCCCGACCGAATGCTGATGTGCCTCGACCTTCTCGAGGTGACCCCGCTTGTGAAGCTCGTGCTTCACAGCTTCCCGCGCCTCGAAACGATCCATCCCAAAGAAATCGCCGCCGGCCTCAGTGATGACTGCCCGGTCGTCCAGGACCTTGACGGAAGGAAGCCCGTGGCGCTGACCCATGTCGAAGTCATTGGGATCGTGAGCGGGAGTGACCTTCACCGCGCCGGTTCCGAACTCGCGATCGACGAATTCGTCGCCGATGATGGGGATCTCGCGTTCCACGAGCGGCAGGAGCAGTTTCCGTCCAATCAGGTGCCGGTAACGGTCATCGTCTGGGTGAACCGCGACCGCTGTGTCCCCAAGCATCGTCTCGGCGCGAGTCGTCGCGACCGTCAGGCCGCCTTCGCCATCGACGAAAGGATAGGTGATATGGGCGAGTTCGCCTGACTCGTCGTCGTACTCCACCTCGATCTCAGCGAGGGCTGTACCACAGCGAGGGCACCAGTTGATGATCCGATCCCCCCGGTAGATCAACTCCTCCTCGTAGAGTCGGACGAAGACTTCGCGAACGGCTCGCGAGAGACCGTCGTCCATCGTGAAACGCTCCCGACTCCAATCGACGGAGTCACCGAGCGCCCGCATCTGCAGCGAGATCCGGTTGCCGAATCGGCGTTTCCATTCCCAAACCTGTTCTATGAAGGCTTCCCTACCAACGTCGTGGCGGGTGAGCCCCTCCTGCGCCATCTCTCGTTCAACCACGTTTTGTGTAGCGATACCGGCGTGGTCCGTTCCCGGCAGCCACAGAGCGGCATAGCCCTGCATACGGCGACGGCGAATGACCGCATCGTGAATCGTGTGATTGAGGGCGTGTCCCATATGCAACGACCCGGTGACGTTTGGAGGCGGGATGACGATGCAGAAGGGGTCCCCATCGGGATTGTGCTCGGGACGAAAGACGCCGGACTCTTCCCACCGCTCATACCAGTCGGCTTCGACGGCTTTCGGATCGTACGTCGCTTCCATCGCATCCTTCATCTCAATCGCGAGGAGCCATTGTACGAACTGCTGGACGCAGCCGAGTCGCTATTGGAACGCCACGGAGCCCCGCGCCAGGACGGCACGGGGCTCCGGGTTTCCTCAGGAGTCAGAGAACGTCGGGCAATCGTGCTGACCACCCGGCAATCGGCTTGTCCTCCCTCCGCCGGAGCGAGAGGATGGTCATTCCTCCGAACGCAAGCAGAGCCAGGGCGAGACCGGCGAGGCTCGGCGTTGTCGC
>JBLYYS010000244.1:0-2833 GCA_048550235.1 Acidimicrobiia bacterium
GTCTCCAAAGGAAACAGAACAAGACACGAGTTTCCGGAGGAAACTCGAACATGCTGGCCCGACGGCAGGCATGCAGCAGTTCGCGTAGCGAACTGCAATGCGCTCGCCAACGGCGAGCGCACGTGGACGCTGACGGGCTCGAACCGCCGACCTCCTGCTTGTAAGGCAGGCGCTCTCCCAACTGAGCTAAGCGTCCTGTTGAACAAGGATGATAGAGGCTTCCTATCTTGTCAGCGTTCAGGTTCTGTGTGCGGCGACAAGGGCAGGATCGATGCGCTTCAAGTCCTCATCCGGGAAGGAACTGAGAAGCTGCCAGGCAACATCGAGGGTCTCGACGATGGATCGGCGTCTCTCCTGGTTTACGAACTGTTTCTCGAATGCCTCTGCAAATGCAAGGTAGCGCCGGTCGGATTCGGAGAGGCTGGCTTCACCGATGATGGTGACTAGACGTCGCAGATCGCGTCCACCCGCGTAGAGAGCGTACAGTTGGTCGGCCACCTGCCGATGATCCCGCCGTGTCTTGTCCTCTCCTATGCCGGCGTTCATCAGCCTGCTCAGGCTCGGGAGCACGTCGATCGGGGGCGAGACTCCTTGGCGGTGCAACTCGCGAGACAACACGATCTGACCTTCGGTGATGTAGCCCGACAGGTCCGGAATCGGATGGGTTATGTCGTCGTCCGGCATCGAAACGATGATCAACTGCGTGACCGAACCGGCATGTCCGTAGAGGCGCCCCGCCCGTTCGTACAGAGTCGCCAGATCGGTGTACATGTATCCCGGATAGCCGCGCCTGCCCGGGACCTCTTCACGAGCCGTCGCCACCTCGCGCAACGCCTCACAGTAATTCGTCATGTCGGTGAGAATCGCTAGAACGTGGAAGTCCTGTTGAAACGCGAGGTATTCAGCCGTCGTCAGAGCCAGTCGCGGCGTCAATAGACGCTCGATAGTCGGATCGTCGGCCAGATTCATGAACAACACCGTTCGGTGCAGTTGACCGCTGTCCTCCAGAGTCGTGCGAAAGAAGGCCGCCTCACGGTGGGTGATACCCATAGCGGCAAACACGACCACAAAATCCTCACCAGTGGAGTCACCGACGCGAGCTTCGGTAGCGATCTGAGCGGCCAACTCACCAGCCGGGAGCCCGAAACCAGAGAAGATCGGAAGCTTCTGACCGCGAACCAGCGTGTTCAGTCCGTCGATCGCCGAGATACCCGTCTCAATGAATTCGCGGGGATAGGCACGTGCCGCCGGATTGATCGGGAGCCCGTTGACTTCCCAGAATGCTTCGGGCATGACCGGAGGTCCACCATCGATCGGCGTACCCGAACCGTCGAGCATTCTCCCCAGAACATCGCGACCAACTCCGAGGCGAGCGGCATCACCGCCCAACCTCACTCGCGTGGTGGCCAGATCAAGCCCGCGGGTACCGGCATAGACCTCAATGACTGCTCTATCTCGATCGACTTCGAGCACCTGTCCCCGACGAATCTCACCGTCGGGAGCGACCACTTCGACGACCTCACCCAGATGCACGCCGCCTGCCCGATCGGCGAAAATGAGAGGGCCCGAGACATAGGAGACCGTCTCTAGTTCGGTGGTGTGAAGCCCGCGTCTCAGCGTCACAAGGATCCCACCTCCTCATCGATCCGGGCGATGAGGTCCCGTCCGCATGCTTCGGCCTCATCCGGCGGCCACGCTCGCATACGGGCTATGTCCGCCAGCGCCCCAAGAGACGTGGCGCGGTCGATATCGGTCGATTCGTCGACCTTGCCGGACAGTTGCTCGTGAAAACGATGGATCACACGCAGCATCCAGTACTGCTTGGTGAGCGGGCAATATGCATCGATCTCGTCAAAGGCGGATTGCTGCATGAAATCCTCGCGAAGAATCCGTCCGGTTTGAAAGGTCACCCGCTCGTTCGGTGCGAGCACGTCGATGCCGAGCAACTGAACGATGTTCTGGAGTTCTTCTTCTTGACCGAGCACCTCGAGAGCCCACCTGCGTTGCTCGGTCCAGTCATCAGCTACAGATTCATCGAACCATGCCCCCAGGTCGTAGAGGCTGTAGCTGCGGGTCCAGTGAATCGCCGGGAAGTGCCGGCGCCGGGCCAGATCTCCGTCGAGCGACCAGAACGTTCCTGCCAGCCGCAGGCTGTACTGGGTTACGGGTTCTGAGAAGTCGCCACCCGGCGGCGACACGGCTCCAACTACGCTGACCGATCCACCCCTAGGTTCAGATCCAAGCGACAGCACCGCTCCGGCCCTCTCATAGAACTCAGAGAGACGGGACGGCAGGTAGGCCGGATACCCCTCTTCGCCGGGCATCTCCTCCAATCGGCTGGACACCTCGCGCAATGCCTCGCCCCATCGACTAGTGCTGTCGGCGAGCAGCGCTACGTCGTATCCCTGATCCCTGTAGTACTCGGCGATGGTGATCCCGGTATAGATGCTCGCTTCTCGAGCAGCGACCGGCATATTCGACGTATTGGCGATGAGGATGGTTCTCTCCATCAGCGGGGCTCCGGTGCGCGGATCCTCGAGATTGGGAAACTCTTCGAGTACCTCGGCCAGCTCATTCCCGCGTTCGCCGCATGCAACGTAGACGATCACGTCGGCATCAGCCCATTTTGCGAGCGTCTGCTCATGCACGGTCTTGCCGGTACCGAAACCTCCTGGAATGGTCGCACTTCCGCCACGGGCCAGCGGGAACAGGGTGTCGACGACTCGCTGGCCGGTGATCAAGGGCGCGGACGGGTCCAAACGGAGAGATGTTGGCCGCCGCCGGCGCACCGGCCAGTGGGTGGTCATGGAAACCGGCAAATCATCGATCCATA